>NZ_JBHTKJ010000027.1:0-65570 GCF_042675965.1 Virgibacillus byunsanensis
GCGTACAAAAATAGAGTGCCAGATATACTGGTGTTATAAGGGTACCGAGAAAAACTTGACACAAACCATATGCAATGTATTGTATTCGTTTTCATGTTTTAATAATAAAAGGTTTTCTAAAAACGCTTTGAATAAAGCATGATAGCGATAATAATTCCCTTCCCCTTCTTCAATAAACAAATTCTGTTTAACGAGGCCTGCGAGTATCTCCTCTGAGCCATTAATTTGCAATACATGGTCACAAACCTCGGGTGATAATACTTCCATAATACTGGACTGCATTAAGAATTGTTGAATGATTAGAGATTGCTTTGATAGAACTTCATGAGCCAAGTAGTCGAACAAATCCTCTAAAGACTTCTGACGATTCAGAAATATTGTTTCAACTGAAGTCTCCGTATGTAATTGTTGTACTAGCATATTAAACGCTATCGTCCATCCCTCTGTAAGTGTATGAATTTTAGCTACATCCTCGTCACTCATGTTTAACTGATGCATATCTTCTAAAATGAAATTCATTTCAGCAGGGGATAAAGTTAAGTCTCTTTGTGTTATTTCCAATAAATCTCCTTTTATTTTATATTTAGACATTACATCCCATTCAGGCCTATTCCTACTAGATACAACCATATGCAAATTAGAAGGAATATGTTGTAATACAAATAACATCCATTTTTCAATTTCGGTGGAATGTTTAACATGGTGAAAATCATCTAAAATCAAAATAACTGATTCCTCTAGCGACATAATCTCATTAATAAAAGAAGATGCAAGTGAATAGACTTTCTCTATTGTTATATAGTTATCCAGTTCCTCCAACTCTTCTTGAATTTTGTTCCCAAAAAAGGAATGATTTTGTTTAATAGATTGAATTAATTTTGTTAAAAAGGGGAGAATGTCATCATCATTTTGTGAAAGCGTATACCAACATATATCTGTATTCAAATCATGGGCAAACAAGGATAAAGCAGTACTTTTTCCATAACCTGCACCAGCATATAATAATGTTAGAGGATATTTTGGTATATGTATTAATTTTTTATTTAATTTACTGCGTCGAACAAACTGTTCTTTAATAGGCGGTGGCCTCAGCTGACTTTGGGTTATTGGAATAGTACTCATTTCTTCATCCTCCCTTTTTATTGATGGAATCTTCCGTTAATTAAAAATATAACTTCTTTTTCTCTTCATTCTATATGATAATCTCCTGTTTAACAAAAAATGAATAGATCATTTAGAAGAAGATCTATTCATTTTTATCCTGTTCCCTGTTAAAATCCGAAATAGTTGGTTCTACTTTCGCTTGGGCTTTAGACTGCTGTGCTGTTGTCTTTGCCGTAGCCTCATTGCTATTCTTATGATTAAATAATTTCCCTCTACGAACTTGCTTGACCCAGAACCCTCCATTAATTTGCTTCGGTTCATATGAGATAATGAATGCCTTTGGATCAATTATTTTTAGTGTCTCATAAAGTTTTAACTCATATTTTCTAGGTGTTAGAATTTGCATCGCCAAACGATCACCTTCCATACCATAGGCAAACCAGCTTGTTACACCATAACCTTTATCACGCAATTTACGAGTAAATTCGATATCTGGATTGGAAGAAATAACATTCACAGTTATATATCCCAATGCAAGTTTCTCTTCAATTTTCGTACCAATTACCACTCCAGTACCGAACCCTACAGCATATGCCACCAGATTCTGTATTTGATCTAGATTATCCAGTACTAATCCAAGACCTACTACGTAAATAACAACTTCAAACATACTGACAGTTGCAGCTATATATCGTCGTCCTTTTAGAGTTAAGATCATACGCACTGTAGATAGAGATACATATACAATATTTATCAAAAGAATGATTGCGACCATTATGAATGCGTTACTAAGCAAAACAAACCCTCCTACATATCCTATCTTTTAAGAATACCTTATTTTTAATTCTTATGAAACTATTTGGATAGCATGTACACTTTTTTAAAACTTGGCTTTATACAGTAGATAAGTTTTTCTATCTCTAGAAAAATGATGAAATCACCTATAATAGTTATAGCGCATATAGTATTTCATATTCTATATATAACAAATGGGGTGTTATGATGGATCCATTTAAACAAATGGGTGATTGGAAGAAAAACATGGATCATTTTATGGGCGATAACTTTTGGAATGAATTTGAAGGAATTATTAAACCCACTATTCCACAACTAAACATATATCAATCTGACCATGAACTTTTTTGCATTGTAAATGTTCCCGGATTAGATGATATTAATAAGCTCGATATCTACGTCGATTATGCCACTCTCGAACTTAAAGGTGTAATAGATATTAGTCACATAGGTGGTACAGTAATTAAGGAAGAAATTTTACAGGGTGCTTTTGAAAGAAGCATTACCTTACCTTTTCCAGTTAGGGCCGATAAAATTAAGGCAACCTATAGAAACGGGCTTGTTTTCATTCAACTTCATCGTTTGATATCAGAAACCAGTAAAAGAAATAAAGTAAACGTACGAATGTTGGAAGATGATTAAATTTCACAAACGTAATGCCACCTTTCTACAACTACAATCGATTGTACTTATGAGAAGGTGGCAATAAGACTGAAAAAGATTATTTATTTGGTCCAAATACCCGCTTTTCCACATTAGATTCCTGACCACGTAACCGTTTATGTAATGTACGCTTCCAACTATCAGCTAATAAGTGACATGAAGCAAGATCGTCTGAACGACGTAGATCTTCTTTGTCTATGTGCATGACTTCATTGCATGCGGCGATAGACCACTCTGGATATGGTCGTTCTATCAATTGCATGTCAGAACCAGCTTTAATATGTGCTTCTTGCAACACACGGAAGTACCAGCCTGTGCGTCCACTGTGTTGAATTCGTAAGGCAAAGTCCATCACACGGAAACGACGTGCTGGTTTCCAGCACGGTTGACGCGGTTGGGAAACTTGAACAATTGCCTCTCCAAGCTTGTAGGTGTCACCAATGCAAACTGAGAACTCATCCATTTCAAGCACTGCAAAGTTTTCACCCATAGCTCCTATGTCGACAAAGTCTGAATGCAGATCGTCTTTCCAGTATGTATAATGTTTTATCGGATATGCAAATACGGCTTTCTCGGGACCACCATGGTTCTTTTTATCGGCAACCTCATCTTCTGCAAGTCCAGACTTACCTAGCCAGACCTTTCCATTGACCTCCCGTTTAAACATACCACTTTCCCAACGCTTGTCCATATGACTTGCTCCATTTGAACTTCCGATCTGTTGTACTTTCCCCGTAAGAATTTTATGTACATATGGTTCGTTCATTGTTTCACCTGCATTCTATAATATGGTATAGTAATAAAATATCTATCTTTAATTCTACTTGAAAAATCATTATTTCACCAGCAACTGGAGGATGAATTATGACTACAAACTATAAAAAAGCAACATTTGCGGGCGGGTGCTTCTGGTGTATGGTAAAACCATTCGATCAGTGGGACGGGGTTATCCGTGTAGTTTCAGGTTATACGGGTGGACACCTAGAAAACCCTACATATGAAGAAGTGAAAACAGGTAACACAGGCCATTATGAAGCAGTTGAGATTACGTATGACCCGAGTATCATATCTTACGAAATTATAGTAGATTTATACTGGCGTCAAATTGACCCAACAGATGATGGAGGCCAGTTCCAAGACCGTGGTAACTCCTATCGAACTGCTATTTTTTATCATGATCATAAGCAAAAGTCGTTGGCAGAAACATCAAAGCAAAAGTTGGATAATAGCGGAAAATTTTCAAAGCCGGTTGTCACTCAAGTGTTACAGGCTGATACATTTTATCCTGCAGAAGAATATCATCAAGAATATTATAAAAAAAATGAAAAAGCTTACCAAGAAGACCGCAAAAAATCCGGACGCGATGAATTTATAGTAGAAACTTGGAAGTAATTAGAAAACTTGGCATTCGTTAAAGGGATTCTTGGTAAGCGTACTTTGCTTTCTTAGAAGCCCTTATGCTTTGGAGTGCAATCCTTTATGGCGAAATGACCTAGTTGCACTTATGCAGATAAGAAAGTTTTATACTTTCTTATCTACCTATATAAACTATCATCTTCTAATTCTTCTTGCGCGAGGAATGGTTCTGCTTTGGTTCGGATATAGACTTCTCTCGCATCCGAGCTATCTGGTAAGTCCTTATAGTTAATAGTATACGTCGCTTCTTTATATTCCTTCCCAAACACAATAGATTGCTTTATTTCGCCATTCCCACTCCATCCAACCAAGATAATTAAACTGATAAGTAGTACCAACAAGACTTTCTTCACCAGACTCTCCCTTAACTGATTTATTAGAATAATCCCATATATCTTTACCAAGTATATCGGTTTCCGTTTTGTCATGCAAAGTAGTATAATCATTTTTTAGAGAGTTTTATGGTAGTTAGGGGCGTCGATTATTTTGTCAAATAGTGAATCTTTAGTACCACTGAAAATGCTTTTATTCAGTTTTCATGCTACAAACACCATTATCATTAGTTTCCTACCTTTGTATTTAGAGTATAAAGGGTTAAACGGTACTGAAATAGGATGGGTACTTGCAATCGGACCGCTTGCTTCCATTTTTGCACAGCCATTTTGGGGTTATATGAGTGATAAATATAAAACCGTAAAACGTATGTTATTAATTTGTATCGTAGGACTTTTAATCAGTAGTGTTTTATTTTTTCAAATGAACACACTTATTGCCATTCTGTTAATGGGAGCTGTTTTCTACTTTTTCACATCGCCAATTGGAGCACTAAGTGACAGTTTGGCTCAGCGACGTGCAGACGATTTACGTGTATCCTTCGGGACAATTCGAACATGGGGGTCAATTGGTTTTGCTACCTCATCGCTTATTGTAGGTGAGATCCTTGATAAATTTGGCATTCAATTTATGATCTGGCCTTATTTACTTTTTGGCACAATCGCATTACTAGTTATTTTCCGACTAACTGATGTGAAAGTTGATTCAGAGCCAATTAAATTAAGAGATGTTAGTGTATTGGTTAAAAATAAACCATTTATTATCTTTTTACTATTTATTTTATTCATAACGATTTCGCACCGTACAAATGATAGTTTTATGGGGTTATATATTACACAACTTGGTGGTAGTGAAAGATTAGTTGGACTGGCATGGTTTGTTGGCGTAGCAAGTGAAGCCGCGGTATTTGCGTTTGCAGGATTTTGGTTCAGGAAATTTCATTCTTTAGTATTTATAATCATTGCTGGGATATTGTATAGTATCCGCTGGTTTATATACTCCTCAGTGGAGGATCCTATGTATATAATTGCACTTCAAGGTTTGCATGGGTTAACCTTTGGTGTATTTTATCTAGCAGCATTTGATTATGTGACGCGGTTGATACCAAAATTATTACAAGCAACAGGCCACCTTGTATTTTTTGCGACATTCTTTGGAATATCAGGTATCGTCGGATCATTAATGGGTGGAGCTTTGATTGATTCATTTGGTGGTGGGGTACTTTACTTTGTTATGGGTTGTTTTGCATTACTCGGTACAATTAGTATGACGATCTATCACGTACTTCCATATGGAAAGGAAAAAGTACGCGGTTAATTTATATGAGCTCGATTGTGTTGAGGGATAGTTCCATTCATCTTCTGTTAAAAATGGTTCAACTTTCTCCTCAGCATGCTTCACCAATCTACGTATTTCCTCAGGAACACTCTGATATTCAACGGTGTAAAGAAAACTTGGGCTTATCATTCAAGCCTTAGTTGCTATGTAGATAAATGTACAAAACTTCCAAGTTATATACTTTTTAGAAAACTTGGCTTATCGCCAAGCCTTAATGGCGAAAGCCTTAGTTGAACTTATGTAGATAAGAAAAGTTTTATACTTTCTTATCTACCAAAAAAAGGCTAGTGCAATTTTCTGCACTAGCCTTTTTACTCCTATTCAATTCTAACTTAAGAAAATGAAATACAAGATAAATATTACAAACAAGAAGTACATAATCGGATTAATTTCTTTTATGCGTCCTTTTAAAATCATGGTGATGGGATAAAAGATAAATCCAATTGCAATACCTGTGGCAATACTATACGTTAATGGCATCATAATAATGGTTAAGAATGCCGGAACTGCAATCTCAAATTTATCCCAGTCAATATTTTTCAATGTTGATGACATTAACACACCTACGATAATTAATGCTGGGGCTGTCACTTCTGCTGTTACAATACTTAATAATGGCGAGAAAAATAATGCTAGAAGAAAGAATCCTGCTGTAACAACTGCTGTAAATCCAGAACGCCCACCAGCTGCAACACCAGCGGTTGATTCAATATAAGATGTCGTTGTTGATGTACCTACAATTGAACCTGCTACGGTTGCTGTAGAATCAGCAAACAACGCTTTACCAGCACGTGGTAATTTATTATCCTTCATCAATCCAGCCTGCGTTGCAACTGCAACCAACGTTCCTGCTGTATCAAAGAAATCAACGAATAAAAATGTCAGTATAACAACGAGCATTTCTATCGTGAAAATATCACCAAAGTGTAAGATTGCTTGACCAAATGTAGGTGAAAGACTTGGAACTTCTCCTACAATGCCACCAAGTCCTGCAGGTGGATCAATTAATCCAACAATTATACCTAGAACTGCTGTTATAATCATCCCGTAAAAAATTCCGCCTTTTAAATTAAGGCTTAGTAAAATAACAGAAATAACAATCCCAAAAATTGCTAATAACACGGTTGGAGATGTTAAATCACCAATTGCTACCATTGTCGCTTCATTACCAATGATAATCCCTGCATTTTGGAAACCAATAAAAGCGATAAATAAACCAATACCTGCTCCAACTGCCAATTTTAAATTAGCGGGAATTGCATTAATTATTTTTTGGCGTAAACCGGTTAACGTTAAAACAATAAAAATAAGTCCAGATGCTAATACGCCAGCTAATGCTGTTTCCCATGGAATACCATACCCTAGTACAACGGTATAAGCAAAAAACGCGTTCAAACCCATACCTGGAGCAAGGGCAATCGGATACTTCGCGAGAACCCCCATAACTAAAGTACCAATTGCTGCTGCGATTGCAGTTGCAGTAAATACAGCACCTTGATCGATTCGAGTCACTCCGTCTGGAAGTTCCTCAATTCCTACCAGCGCTAGAGTTGCAGGATTCACAAATAATATATATGCCATTGCTAAGAACGTGGTTAACCCTGCCATGAATTCCCTTTTATAATTTGTCCCTAATTCTTCAAAACGAAAATAATTTTTCATTACCTCTCCTCCTTCTATTTCTTATATATTAAAAACACTCTTGATCTAGAACCAAGAGTGCTACCTTCTATGCAGGAAGAGTAATAAAAAAGAGAATAGGGCATCTACTTTATAGTAAATGTGCTATCTTTAACTTTACTTAAACCTGCGTAGTCAGGCCATTTACGGTAGCCTGGTAGAAACCCTGAGCCTTATTCTCTTAATTATACGCAAATGATTATTTAGTTATTCATGAATTTCTATAAATACAATACTATCATACTCTATTTTTGTCAACAAAATACGAACGATTAATAAACTATAGTAATTTAATGTTCGTTTTATTCCCACTCAATTGTTGCAGGTGGTTTACTTGTAATATCATATACAACACGATTTATATGCTGAACATCGTTAACGATTCTAGTTGATATTTTTTCTAACACGTCCCATGGAATCCGTGCCCAATCTGAAGTCATGCCATCAATCGACGTAACTGCTCGTATCCCGATTGTATAATCATATGTGCGCGCATCTCCCATTACACCAACACTTCGAATATCAGGTAAAACGGTAAAATATTGCCAAATATCACGATCCAAACCCGCTTTCGCTATTTCCTCACGTAAGACCGAATCTGATTCTCGAACAATGGTCAACTTTTCTTCCGTTACTTCACCTAGCACACGAATTGCAAGTCCTGGTCCTGGGAAAGGCTGACGCCACACAATTCGATCTGGAAGACCTAATTGAGTACCAAGTTCCCTAACTTCATCTTTAAACAGAGCATTTAAAGGTTCAATTAGTTCAAACTGCATGTTTTCAGGAAGTCCACCAACATTATGATGTGACTTTATCGTTTGGGCAGTTTCCGTTCCGCTTTCGATGATGTCTGTATAAAGTGTTCCTTGAGCAAGAAAGTCAATATCCGTTAATTTAGCAGCTTCGTCATCAAATACATAGATGAACTCATTTCCAATAATCTTGCGTTTCTTTTCCGGATCGCTAACTCCTTTTAACTTCGACAAAAAACGCTCCTGGGCGTCAATCTTTAGTATATTCATTTGCATGTCATCAGCAAAAACATCCATCACTTCACTTGCCTCATTTTTTCGAAGTAAACCATGATCAACAAAAATACATGTCAGCTGATCACCAATTGCTTTGTGAATTAATGCTGCTACAACAGATGAATCTACTCCACCACTAAGTGCACACAATACATTACGATTGCCTACTTGTTCTTGAATTTTTTCAACTTCCATATCGATGAAGTTCTCAATCGTCCATTCACCCACACAATGACACGCGTCATAAACAAATTGCTTCAAGATGTGATTACCATATTCAGAATGGCGTACTTCAGGATGAAATTGAACACCGTAAAGATTACGCGTAGTATCACTCATTGCAGCAATTGGAGTAGATGGACTTGTTGCATCAATTTGAAAGGAAGATGGCATCTCCAATACTTTATCCCCGTGACTCATCCAAACGGTTTGATGTTCTGGTGTGTCTTTAAATAATAGTGTATCATCGTTAAGGTCAATTAACGCTTTACCATATTCCCGATTTTTTGCTTTAGCAACGTGCCCTCCATAATGAAGAGCCATTAGTTGCATACCATAGCAGATACCTAAAATAGGAATGTCGAGCTCAAATATCTCTTTATCACAACTAAAACTATTTTCGTCATATACGCTATGTGGACCTCCAGATAAAATAATACCTTTTGGATTCATGCGCTTGATCTCCTCGGCGGTGAGCTTATGTGAATGCAGTTCACTATAGACCCCCTGCTCGCGTATACGTCTGGTGATTAATTGATTGTATTGGCTTCCGAAATCTAACACTAAAATCATTTCATTGGTATCCATATTTATGCTCCTAACTGTTTATCTTTGTGAGTAGGTTAAACTTAATTAACAACTCCAATTTGTATTTTGTCCATAAAAAAAACCTGAATTCCTTTCTTTTTGCATACTACAATTTACATAGCTACAAAAAGGCAGAAATCCAGGTTGAAAATTCATAAATCTATCGGATATATTCTGCCTTCATAGTCAGAGCATTTATGGTGCTCCGGTAGAAACTTTCGAACCATATTATCGAGGATATACGAACGGCAACATTATTCAATTTGAATTCAATATCTTACTATTTTACTAATCAGCTATAACAAGGTCAAGCCATTATTTCTTTAATTAAATTTTTCCATATTTGTGTTAATTGTTGGGCTTCTTTGTCATCCACTTCATTTTTATATAATATTCGCTCATAGTAATTTGTTAGATGACTCATAGCATCAGTACGATAGCGTAAATCAATTCGTTTTGAATACTCACGTAAAGTCTGATCCGTATCTTTTGGCATTCCTCTATAAGATAAAAGCTTTAATAAGTGATGATATGCTTGCTGGTACGTTTTTCCATCACTCTTATTCCTGAATTTCATAGCTACAAGCAGTGTACTCCAGCGAAAACGTGTTTTATATAGAACCAATAGTAAGATCAGCAAAGCTACTATACCAAATGTTACAAACCACCAGTTGACGTTAGGGTTATTGTTTTCTGATGCAACTGCTGCTGCATCTGTATCTTCATCTTCTTCTGATAGATTTGGCTGTTCTTCTGGAACCTCTGTTTCTGGCTGTTCCAGTGGGTCTTGTTCATTATTATCTAAGTCCATATGAAAATCTGATAAATTCGAAAAGCCTTGTGTAGGTTCAAAAGGTACCCACCCTACCTCTGGAAAATATACTTCCACCCATGAGTGTGCATTTGCATTCGTTACTTCATATACATCAAAAGAGCTATCTGCTCCCCCAACATCATCACCAATTACTTCTCCACTGGTAAAACCTTTTGCCCATCTTGCAGGAATATCTAATGTTCGCAGCAAAACAACCATGGAAGTAGAATAGTTGTCACAATATCCAGCTTGAGAGTCGAACAAAAATTGATCTACATAGTCTTCACCTGAGCCCGGAACAGGTACATTACTTATTTGATAAGCAAAACCACTTCTACCAAAATACCCCTCGACAGCACGTGCTTGGTCATAACGATTGTCTTCTGAATCTACTATTTCTTCAGCTAGTTCACTTACACGTTCAGGTAATTGAGATGGTAGCTGCGTGTATCTTTCTTTTATTTCTTGGGGATCTTCATTCCTTTCTGCTGCTTGTCGTAATTCATTAATCTCAAACGATGGATTTCCATAAGTAATCGTATAGTTTGATAAACTAGCATCATTACTATCTATTTGGGTGTGAATAGCTTCTGAATGTACATCTAATTGGTATTGAGCCTCCACTGGTGAACTTACGTGCTCAATCCCATACGGATAAACCAATTTGTTTATTTCCGTATTTCCTTGGAAATCAATCATTGTCTCTAATTCTTCGGTTTCTACACTCCCAGAAAAAGTATCAAGTGAGATATCCCCATTAGATTGTTGACTAAATTCAGGGTCAGATGAAGTTTCCCAGCCTTTTCCGGTGTATACATCCTTCGTTTCAATCCGCCAATAATGCTCTTCTGTGGCTGCAGCTTGAAATACTGGCGTATAATCCTGAACAAATGAACCACCCAATCGTGAATCATCTTCTCCGTAACCAACTTTTTGGATAGATCCGCCACCCCTGGAACTCCCGGCATTTTCAGCTGTACTTGTCAAAAAGGGTACAGGGTCAGGCCATTGCGCTTCATATTTTGGAGATGCATACCCTACAAGGGATGAAAATAACACAACAGAAATCATTGGCATCACCCAAACTGGTGTTTTCTTGATCCATGAAAACCGTACCGATTCCCGTGTTATTTCCTTTAAAAAGTTTGTAACTCCTAAGGCAACAAATGAGAGTATAAATGTTCTAATTATCGACATGTCTGCTTCATACATTGTAAACGTGTCTAAAACAGCTATATAAATAAACGTAAGAAAAACGAAAAGGAAAATCTGCTTCATCGTGACAAACCAATAATATAATAAGTAGCTCATTAACCAGATTAATAACAAGAACAATATACTGCGAAATAACGGTGTTAAATCATACCATTGCTGAAATATAATTGCGTTAAGATTAAATGACAGATCCATATACAGTTGTTCAAACCAGAGACTGCTTAAAAATGTCTGAGAGAAAAATATTCCATCTATGATGAACAATAATCCAAACCCTTTTAACAAGAAAGACAGAATCCAATTTATCTGTAGCATAGAAATAAAGAAACAAAACAATGTATATATAATAAAAACATTGATATTACTTGTTTCTGTAATTTGTTGAACAGGATATAACCATTCCAAAAATAAAAGAAATGCACAAACATATAAAATGGAGGTGTAGAGTGCAGGTATTCTGTTGTTGTCTATGACTCTTTTGCTCACGATACACTCACCTCAATGGTATTCTGAATTAATTGTTGTTCCGTTAACACGTTGATTACAACACCTTCATATCGAAGTTGTTCCACGATCGTATGCTCATGTTTAGTAATTAAGCGATTGGATTGGATAAATATGACGATAACTTGCTTCGTTCGTTGTTTAACTTGTTTAATAGATTGTCTAAATGCTTCATCCATATTCGTTGTAATAACAATTATGATGTTGCCTCCAGACATCTTCATTGCTTCTTCTTTTAATTTTACCGGAAAAGAGTATTCTCCACTTGGCTGAACTCGTGTTAAATGCTGGCGAATCCATTCCATTTTAGTTGGGTCATGATGAAGTGGGAAGAATACCGTTTTTTCTCCAATAGATAAGAAGCCTACTTGTGATGATTTTTTACGAATGACTTCCATTAATGAAACTGTGATTTCAACAGCTGCTTCAAAAGCTAATACATTTAAACCTTTGTGATTAATGCCATTTAGAATTAGAATTATATCCGTACTTTTTTCTTGCTCGAACTCTTTAGTCATCATGCTATTTTTTTTCGCTGTTTGTTTCCAGTCAATCCATGAGAATTTATCACCAGGCATATATTCCCGAATACCTGTAGCCACATTCGTATTTTTTAAATTCAAGCTGTAGGATGAAGTCGGACCTTGTTCAAAACTGCTAATCCGTTCCGTGAATTTTACTGGGCGCTCAACTGGGTATGCCACCACAAGATCTTCAACTGGAAATATATACTCCTTTTTAACGAATCCAAATACATCTCCAGTTTTAATTCGAATAGCCTGTAACACATGTTCCCCACGTGCTATCTGCTCTATATAATAAGGCATCTCAATATCACGACGGAATCCGGGGAATATGATTTTTTTTATTTTTCGATTTATCTTTAACTTCTCTGGTTGACCCATATAGCGGAACTTATCTTTCTGATTATCTACTTTATTTAACGTATCGGGGAAAATTTCCTCACAGATACAATAGTATAAAGGATATGGAATAGATCTTTTAATTTTAACAGTCACTTTGACACTATCTCCCGCTCGTATTACGTGATGCGAAAGCTGCCGTGTTACCTCCCACTTACTAATGGGATATAAAAGTAATCCTAAATGATATAGGAAAATGGGAAGAAAACTATAAAATAGAAACCAACTAACAAAGCCACCTTGAAACATCGCAAAAGAAAATAAAACTAAAAACAGAAAAACAATGAAGATGAACTTGCCTAAAAATCGCATTGTTCCAGTCATTAACGAAATTCCTTTCGAATAGGAATATGCGTGTTTTTCACAATAGAGACTATAATTTGTTCACTGGTCATCCCATCGTATTTCGCCTCTGAATTTAAGATAACCCGGTGCGGGAGAACATAAGGTGCTAGATATTTAACATCATCTGGCAATACATAATCACGACCATGAATATAAGCATACGCTTTTGCAGCTTTCATCAAAGATATCGAGCCACGAGGACTAACTCCAAGGTAGATTGCCGAATGCTTTCTGGTTCCAGTTACTAGATTGATAATATAACGTTGCACATTTTGGTCAATATACACATCTTTAACTGCTTCTTGAATGGAAATTAATTCTTCTTTGTTGATGACGGAAGTGATTTGCTCAATTGGATGATCTTTTGATGTTCGTTCGAGTATTTCCAATTCTTGTTCATACGTTGGATAACCCATCTTTAGCTTTAAAATGAAACGATCAAGCTGTGCTTCAGGTAGTGGATAAGTTCCTTCATATTCAATTGGGTTCTGTGTTGCCATAACAAAGAAGGGTTGTTTTAGCGGAATTGTGCTCCCGTCAACAGTAACACTTTTTTCTTCCATTCCTTCTAGAAGGGATGATTGCGTTTTTGGAGAGGTACGATTAATTTCGTCGGCTAAAACAATATTCCCAAGTATTGGGCCGCCACGAAACTCAAATTCTAGTTCTTTGGGATTATAGATAGATATACCTGTTACATCAGAAGGTAATAAATCTGGAGTAAATTGTATTCTTCTAAAATCACAATCTAATGATTTGGCCAATGTACGAACTAGCATTGTTTTTCCAACACCAGGTACATCTTCAAGCAGCACATGACCTTGTGCTAATAGTGCAACAAGACTCAGTGTAGCCACATCCTCCTTACCAATCATTACTTTATTTATATTTGCTAACACTTTTTCAATCTTTTCATTGAATATAGTTGTTTCCTGCATCATATAATAGACCCCTTTCTCCACTTCCGCTAATTTTTCTGCTACTATTGCTACTATAACTATACTAAAAATGACCTATGAAGTAAAAATAAAATATTACATTAGAATTAGGATATACAAGCATATATTGTTTTATACGTAACAAAAGTACAAACCCGGGCGTGACCGCTCCTTTTGTTCAAGAAATAAAAAAGAACCTTCCATAGCAAGAGATGGATTGACGAAAAAGGGAACCAAATTGAATGGAACCGCTATAATCATGCAGTTATTATAACAGGCCTAGTTGAAGAAGATGTCATCGTAAATGACCCATACACAGGTGAAAAAGAATATTACGACCGGGAATTATACTAACAGAAACGCGGAATAAATGCATGAAAGCACGGAATTCGAGTACACAATCGCGGAATAACAAACAAAACCGCGGAATTATTATATAAATCACGGAATTACAGGATAAAACCGCGGAATCAACCGTGCAGGCTATCGCCAGTGCTTAGAAAACTTGGCTTATCGTTAAAGGAATTCTTAGTAAGCGTACTTTGCTTTCTTAGAAGCCCTTATGCTCTGGAGTGCAAGCCTTAATGGCGGAATCCTTAGTTGCATTTATGCAGATAAGAAAGATTTATGCTTTCTTATCTGCTAAAAAAATCCTTTCACTTCTAAAATAGAAGCAAAAGGATTTCAGTAAAACATTAATTAGTTATTATAAAGGATCGGTGAACCAGGACCTAAGTCAATTCCTAAGAACATCCAAACGATTAGAACTACCGTCCATCCAACTAAGAAATAAATTGTATAAGGGAACATAACAGAGATCAACGTTCCGATTCCCATCTTCTTGTCATACTTTTGAGCAAACGCAATAATGATTGCAAAGTATGTCATTAATGGCGTAATAATATTAGTAGTCGAGTCAGCTACACGGTAAGCCATTTGCGTTAGCTCTGGTGCATATCCCAACTGCATCATAATCGGTACAAATACAGGAGCCATCATAGCCCATTTGGCTGATGCACTACCAATGAATAAGTTAATAAATGCCGCAATCAGGATAAACAGCAAAATTAATGGAATTCCAGAGAGATTGATGCTTTGTAGGAATTCAGCACCATAAACACCTAGAACTAATCCCATATTTGTCTCTGCGAAAAACGCTACGAATTGACCCGCTGTAAATGCTAACACAATGAACATTCCCATGGAAGCCATCGTATCGGATAACTGATTTGCAACATCTTTGTCATTTCGAATATTTTTCGTTACTTTCCCATAAACGAGGCCGGGAACAAAGAATAGTAATGTTATTACTGGAACTAGTGAACTCATGAATGGGGATTGAATAATCGCCCCGTTTTCTCCACGCATTGGCGCATTTTCAGGAACAATTAGTAATGCCACTAAAGCTACCGCAACTCCAACTGCAACTCCTGCCCAGATAAGTCCTTTTTTCTCAATAGCCTTAAGACCTTCTAGCTTCTCACGATATTCACCTTTATACTCACCTAAACGAGGTTCAACAACACGTTCTGTTACCCATGCGCCAATAAAAGTAAGCACAAATACAGAAACGATTATAAAGTAATAGTTCATTGCAATGTTCATGGTATCCGCATATGCTGGATCAATAATCGCTGCAGCAGCTATAGTCATCTCACCTAGCATAGCATCTGTTGCGGATAAAAATAGGTTTGCACTAAATCCTGCTGACACACCGGCAAATGCTGCAGCCAGTCCTGCTAATGGATGTCGTCCAAGGGCAGCAAATATAACTGCACCAAGTGGTGGTAAGACTACATATCCAGCATCAGAAGCAACACTAGACATAATACCCGCAAAAACTAAACCTGCTGTAATTAAACGATTTGGTACCGATAATACAAAGCCACGTAACATAGCACTAATTAGCCCTGTACGTTCTGCAACACCTATACCAAGCATTGTTACAAGCACAACTCCAAGTGGTGCGAAACCAATAAAGTTGTCTGTCATACTTGTGAAAATATATTGAATACCCTCTGAACTCAATAAATTAGTAATTTCAACGGTTTCGCCTTCTTCTCCTGGATGGTCTACACTAATCCCCAATGGAGCTAAAATAGCCGAAAGAGCAACCACTAATAATGCTAAAATTGCGAATAATGTTACCGGGTGAGGCAATTTATTCCCTAACGACTCAATTCCATCCAAAAACCGTTGGAAAAGCCCCTTCCTTTGCTTGTCCATATATGAAACCCCTCTCTAGTTGTATGATTCGACAATATAGTTACGCTATACCTTGTCAAATAATTGGTTGATAAATAATATTCTGACAATAATGCTGGTAGCTTTAAACCATATTTTATTATAAAGGGGGTTAGTAAATTTTTAAATACGAAATCAATAAGTAATAATAATGAAATTATTCATAAGGTTTACGCTAGGTAAATATCTGTTTAATAGTAATTTTACCAACTTTTAATTATTCGTTTACGATTCAAATAGTGTTTGAATTTTCCACATGCATTATGTTTTCCAAAAGGTAAAAAGCAACCCATTTTAAAAATGGATTGCTTTTTAAACCTTCCCATATATCACTTTGTTCCAGTTGATAAGCAAGCTTCAGTAACCGATCTTCTTCACCCTTTGAAGCCATTACTTGAACACCTAAAGGAAGGCCTGTTTTGGACATGTAAATAGGTACTGACATGGCAGGTTGTCCTGTTAGATTAGCGAGTTGAGTAAATGGCGTATAGGTTAAGCTTGGTAAAAACATGTCATAAACCAATGCCTGTTGTCTATCTTTATCTAACTCATTCACCTCATATCGAAGTCGTTCTTGCGCTGACTTAGAATGAGTTAACTCACCTACTTTTGGAGCGGTGTAGGCTGTTGCTGGTGTAATGTAAAAATCATAGGATTGATGAAATGCAGCCATCTTAGCAGAAGCAACATCCCATGAAGAAAGACTAGCTGAAAATTCTGCCGCCGAAATGGATTTACCAGCCTGATTCAATACCCACGTTTCTATTTCTACATCATCCGCCTTTATAGATCTGCCGATTGTCTTTTCCAATTTTTGAACGACAGAAGAAATCTCTCCACTGTTCATCACATAATAGTCCTTCATTAATTGTACGCCGTCTACACCATTTTCCTTTTCTTCAACGAAGTGACCTTCTTTTTCTAACCATTTTACCAGTTTCATTACCGCTGATTTTGCGTCCTCCGAAACGGTGGTATCTACTGGAGATTTAGTTGTGTATGCGATCCTCAAAGGTTTATGAAATGTTTGCCTCATTTCATCTCTATACCGACCTTGGAATAATGGAGTTTGAAATGCCGCTTCTGGTTGGACAACCTGTAACCTGTCCAACATAGACGCACTATCCCGTACACTACGGCTTAAAACAAAATCAATGGAAGCACCTTGCCATTGTCTTCCTGTCCCTGGTCCTACTGGAGTCCGGCCTCGTGTTGGCTTCAATCCAAATAAACCAGAAAATGAAGCAGGGATACGAATCGATCCGCCCCCATCACTTGCTCCCGCGATAGGTATTATACCTGAAGCTATTGCTGCTGCAGCTCCCCCACTGGAACCACCAGGTGAATAGTCCGTATTCCATGGGTTTCTTGTAGGTCCGTGAAATACGGGTTCTGTAATATTTTTCAATCCAAATTCAGGTGCATTTGTATGTCCCATAAATATAAACCCTGATTCCCGGATCTTTTTAACAAGGTTTGAATCTTCACTTGCCACAAACGATTTCAAAAGTTTAGACCCGGATGTAAGGTGTGATCCTTTTAGTGCTTGTGATATATTTTTCAATAAAAAAGGTACTCCTGCAAATGGAGTCTCATCGACGTTAATGCGTTTTGCCTCTTCCAAAGCATGCCTTTTTCTACTATCTATAACAGCGTTTAATGAGGAATTTACTTTTTCTAATTGTTGAAAGCTCATTTCCATTAGTTCTACTGGTTTAACCTGTTTCCTTTTCATAAGATCTTTCATTTCAGTAGCGTCCATTGACAAGTATGTTTCTATATTCATTCGTTCACCTCATGTATCCATCATTGTCCATCAGTTTATCATTTATGCCAAACGAATCAATCATTATGGGCTCGTACCTTCTAAACTTCAAACATATCCATCCATTAACATGAATATAATACTACCATTGCTATACCTTGTTCAAGAATTAGAAGAAGCTACCTGAAAAGTATTGCAAATATTTTAAATTATGATATAATTTCGATAGTAATTTAGGCCGTACATGTCATACATACAATTTAATTGGGGTGAAGCGAATGACGCAAAAACCAGTATTAAGTGTTGAAGGCTTAAAAACTTACTTCTACCTAGACGATAACTTAGTTGCAAAAGCCGTAGATGGCGTTGATTTCACGGTCAATCCAGGAGAAACATTGGCAATTGTAGGAGAATCAGGTAGTGGCAAAAGCATCACATCCTTGTCCATTATGCAATTAATTAATAAGCCAGGAAAAATTGTTGATGGCACGATAAACCTAGAAGAAGAAAACCTCTTGGATAAGACTGGAAAACAAATGACAAAAATCCGTGGTAACGACATCGCAATGATTTTCCAAGAACCTATGACAGCTCTAAACCCCGTATATACAATTGGTAATCAGATTATGGAAACCATAATTAAACATAAAAAACTTTCGAAAAAAAATGCGCGAGAAAAAGCAATAGAATTATTAAATTTCGTTGGATTCCCAAGAGCAAAAGATGTAATGAATGAATACCCTCACCAATTATCAGGAGGCATGAGGCAGCGGGCAATGATTGCCATGTCCATCTCATGTGAACCAAAACTCTTAATTGCAGACGAACCCTCCACCGCATTAGATGTCACCATTCAAGCTCAAATATTAGATTTGTTGGCAGATATGAAAAAAGAATTAAACATGGCTATCCTCCTCATTACACATGATTTAGGTGTTGTTGCCGAGTATGCTGATCGCGTATTGGTCATGTATGGTGGGCAAATTGTTGAGGAAACTTCTGTTGAGCAAATCTTTGAAGACACAAAGCACCCGTATACTACAGGTTTACTTAATAGTTTACCTAGTCTTGAAAAAGATATGACAAGATTAGGCGCTATAAAAGGCACCGTTCCACCAGCACATAACTTTCCCAAAGGCTGTCGTTTTTCGACACGTTGCCCTCATGTAATGGATCGTTGCTACACTGCTAATCCAGAATTACTAGAAATTGGATCAGATCATAAGGTTCGTTGTTATCTCTACGAATAAGGAGGGACTACATAACATGGCACTTTCTGAGCAAAAAGTACGCAATGATAAATCTGAAAATACAGAAAATGAAGTACTTGTTAAAGTAAGTCATATAAAAAAATACTTTCCAATCAAAGGCGGGGTATTGAAACGTACGATAGGACACATAAAAGCAGTTGATGACGTGTCTCTTGAAGTTAAAAAAGGTGAAACTCTTGGTGTTGTTGGTGAATCAGGATCAGGGAAATCGACACTTGGTCGAGTGATTCTCAGGCTACTAGAACCAACAGAGGGTGAAATCATCTTTGAAAACAATAACATATCTCATTTAAGTAATCGCAAACTTCGGGATTACCGTAAAAATATGCAAATCGTCTTTCAGGACCCCTTCGCCTCACTTAATTCAAAAATGAGTGTCGGTGAACTGATTGAAGAACCATTACTCGTTCAAACATCTCAAACCAAGACAGAGCGCAGAAAAAAGGCTATTAATCTACTAGAAAAAGTAGGCTTGCGGGAAAGTGATCGTTCCAAGTATCCACATGAATTTTCAGGTGGCCAACGCCAACGAATAAGTATTGCAAGAGCTTTAGCACTTAATCCTAAATTTATTATTTGTGATGAGCCAGTATCAGCTCTTGATGTATCGATTCAAGCTCAAGTACTTAACTTAATGGCCGATTTGCAAGACGAATTTAATTTGACATATCTTTTTATTGCCCATGACTTAAGTGTTGTTAAACATATTTGTGATCGAGTTGCTGTTATGTATCTTGGGCGCATCGCTGAGATCGCACCGAAAAAATCTCTTTATGATAACCCGCTTCACCCATATACACAAGCGTTACTTTCGTCAGTTCCTTCAACGGACGTTCGTCATCGTCGTGAAAAGATTCATTTAACTGGGGATTTACCAAGTCCAGCCAGTCCACCATCTGGGTGTGTCTTTCGAACACGATGTCCTCAAGTACATGATCGTTGTTCGGTGGAACGTCCAGAGTTAACCGACATGGGGGACGGTCATTATGTGGCTTGTCACCTATATGATTAACCTAGCATTTAAAAGGCGGGTATTTTTAAACTATTGGAGGTGATCAAGGGTTAAATAATTGTCTCTCGTATTGTCGTCATGGTGAAAAAATAAAAGGGGTGATAGTTTGAAAGCAAGAAAACATTGGTTACTATTGTTCATGATTGTTTTAACTATTGGCATCGTGTTGGCTGCTTGTAGCAGTGATACAACAAACGAAGAGGATCCTGATGAACCTGAAGACACAGAAGAACCAGCTGAGGATGATTCTGAAGATGAAGCTGAGGATGAACCCAGTTCCGATGAACCGCAAATGGGCGGCACATTAACTGGTGCAATGGATACAGCTCCTTCTGGTGTATTTAACCCGATATTTTATGAAGAAGCATATGAAGCAAATATTTTAGATTTTACACACGAATCACTTGTTAGCCAGAATGAAAACCTAGAATTCGAAGGGAACTTGGCAAGTGAATGGGAAATAAACGACGACCAAACTGAAATCACATTCACGTTAGAGGAAGGTGTAACGTGGCATGACGGGGAACAGTTTACCGCCGATGATGTTGTCTATACTTACAAGGCAATTGCCAGTCCTGGCTATGTTGAAGCAGGAGGGGTTCGTACAGATTACGTTGTTAGATTAGTTGGATATGAAGCATTCAATAGCGGGGAAACAGAAGAATTCGAGGGTGTTGTCGCTGAAGACGATTACACCGTTACGTTTAAGTTTGCTGAGTCAAACGTTACAATCCTAAAAGATGTGGCATTCCCAATTATACCGGAGCATATCTTCGGTGAAATACCGATAGCAGAAATACCGGAGCATTCAGCAACACTTGATGCTGGAGCAGTTATCGGTACTGGACCATTTCAATTTACAGAAATGCTTGAACGTGAACAGTACGTTCTTTCAAAAAACGCAGACTATTGGAAAGGTGAACCATATCTAGATCAAATCGTCTGGCGCATTGTCGACCAGTCCGTCATGCTTGGTTTATTAGAAAATGGGGAAATCGATTTTATCTCTGACCCTAACGGTGTTCCAGCAGCAGACTATGAGACAGTAGCAGGGCTTGATCATATTGAGATCATCGAACAAACCGATTTCGGCTATCAGCTTATGGGCTATAAAGTTAACCATAGACCAGATGCTGACGTTGAAAGTGGCGCGATTGAACCAGATAACTGGATACCTAATGAAGATGTAGGTGAACAACTAGTGCGACAAGCAATGGCATACGCTATTGACCGTCAAGCAATTGTTGATAACCTATTATACGGACATGGCTCTGTAATTAATGCACCGATCGCTCAACAGTTCTGGGCATATGACGAGAGTGCTGTAACAGCCTATGAATATGACCCAGCACAAGCAGGAGCACTACTTGATGAAGCAGGCTATGTTGATACAAATGATGATGGTTTTAGGGAAACACCTGAGGGCGAAGAATGGGTCGTGAACCTTAACTACCCAACAGGTAACCAACTTCGTGAGAATTCAGCACCCATTCTTGCTCAATTCCTTGAAGAAGTCGGTATTAAAATTGACTTAAGACAACCAAAAGAAATGTCGGCATATGTGGAAGATTTAACAAATGATAACTCTGATTGGGACCTTTATTTACTTGGTTGGAGCTTAGGAAGCGGGGATCCAGATCCATCTGGTCTGTGGCAATCAAGTGCAGCCTACAACTTCTCGCGCTGGAACAACCCAGATTCTGATCAATTAATGTTAGATGCCATGCAAGCACCAGAAGCATTTGAACAAGAGTACCGTGAAGAGAAATATAGCGAATGGCAGTCTGTCTTCTCTGAAGACTTACCAGCCCTTCTACTATACGCACAAAACAAGATTTACGGTTTCAATGAACGCCTAAATGGTGTTGACCCAATGCCATATTCATTTAATAACGATCCTGAGTTATGGTGGGTATCTGAGTAAGAAGTTAGTTAGAGCGTGCGGATTACGCCGCATGCTCTTTCTTTTAATCATTTTTTAAGTACAAGTCTGATCACACTCGAGAATAACAATAAGCAATTATTTTAAACCTTATAAAATGTCCTGGTTTAATCAGGGGGGAGATTTATGTATAAATATATTATCCGCCGTGTACTTGTCTTTATTCCAATGCTTTTTGCCCTGACCATTATTGTATTTGGTCTTGCTCAATTAGCACCTGGTGATGCATTAACAGGTCAATCACTCGCTGACCCGGACGTTGATCCAGAAGTATATGAGCAGCAACGAGAGGCATTAGGATTAAATGATTCTATTCCTGTTCAATATGGCCGCTGGATTAGCGCTGCTGCACAGGGTGATTTTGGGAAATCCTTAGTTTTTAATGGGCGATCAGTAGCTGAGTTAATAGAAGCTCGCTTTCTAAACACACTATATTTAGGCCTCTTTTCACTGGGGATTACCATTATCGTAGGGATCCCAATAGGAATTTATTCTGCAAGACGCCCCTATTCGTTACTGGATTACGGTGCAACAGGTTTTGGCTTTCTCGGCCTTGCGATTCCAAACTTCTTTTTTGGCCTAATCGCTATTTATGTGTTGTCGATTAACTTAGGGTGGTTCCCAGCACAAGGCACACTTTCAGCACCAGGAATCACTGGTTTTGAAGCATTCGTAGACCGCATTCACCACATGATATTACCTGGAATTACACTTGGCCTAGCGGGGACGGCAACATACATGCGTTATATGCGCTCAGAAGTGCTCGATGTTCTAGGAAGCGACTATATCCGTACCGCAAGAGCAAAAGGAATGAGCGATCGTAGCGTCCTCTACAAACATACACTACGCAATGCACTTATTCCGATTATTACATTGATGGGATTTGAAATTGGTGTATTGTTGAGTGGAGCCGTTATTACCGAACAGGTCTTTCAGTACCCGGGTCTTGGAACGTTGTTTTTAAGTTCGGTCACCAACCGTGATTTTCCAGTAGTTATGGCAATTGCAATGATACTCGGAATACTCATCCTTGTAGGTAATCTACTGGCCGATATTTTCTACAGTATAATTGATCCAAGAATCCGATACGATTGAGGTGATATCATATGCTACCGAATTCACATGAAACTTTATCAACACAACCAGAGAATACTCCTGACGAGCAAAAAAGTAGAAGCCCCTTTAAACTTGCTTTAAGAAGGTTTATGCGAAATAAACTAGCAGTCATAAGTGTATTCGTTTTATTGGCGATTATTATAATATGTACCATTGCACCTTTACTAACAGATCTTGATCCAGAAAGGGCAGACCTATTATTGATTGAGAAAGGCCCTAGTGAAGAGCACATTTTAGGAACAAACGGACAAGGTCAAGATAACTATGCCCGACTATTATACGGCGGTCGTATATCCTTAATTGTTGGGTTTAGTGCCATGTTTTTCACACTCGCCATAGGGGTTACCCTAGGATCACTCGCTGGTTATTATGGTAAAAAAGTGGATAGTGTCATTATGCGTGCGACTGATATTATGCTTATGTTACCTTTTCTAGTACTTGTACTGACAATAATGGCGCTTATAGATAAAGTAACAATTGGTCTTTTCGTTACCATTATAGCTTTAACTTCCTGGCCCAACTTAACGCGTATTATCCGGGGAACATATTTATCGCTGCGTGAACAGGAATTCGTCCTTGGTGCACGAGCGATCGGGGCAAGTGACTTCCGTATCATATTTAAGCACTTTATCCCGAATGCGATTGGGCCGATTGTCGTTAATGCCACGCTTATGATGGCAGTCTACATTATTATTGAATCAGGGCTGAGCTTTATCGGTTTTGGTATTCCAAATCCAACACCAACATGGGGAAACATGATTTCTGAGGCGCAGAATATCCGGATTCTCCGTAATCATCCGGAAGCCTGGATTCCACCAGGTCTTGCCATTCTAATTACTGTTCTCTCCATAAACTTTATTGGTGACGGTCTTCGTGATGCTTTTGACCCTAAAAGTAAAGCTCGCTAACATGGTTGCTGCGAGTGTTAATTTTCTTCTTTCTTCCAAGGAGGGTCTCCATATTTATGGAGACTCTGATTAATTTTATAAATGAAAAATGGAACCGCAAAAGCTAAGATAGTACATATAATAGTTGTTACATCTGGTAGTCTTTCCATTAGCATTTTCCACATCATTTATCACTCTTCTTCTTTCACTTGATCGGAAGCACCACTTCCCTTAATTTTGACTGTGGCTGATACTTTAATAGGGGTTTGTGAAAAATAATTTTCACCTGCATCCCAGTCACCCTTTAATTCCTCCCATAAATTATAGTGTCTTTGTCTAAGAATATCACTGAATCCAAGGACATCAACGTTTAATTCCTCTTGTACTTTTTTAATTGTTTTGTTTGCTATTTTTTCTATTTCATCTGCCATTTTTTTCTCAACTTCCTTTACATAGCTGGGTTGTAATACACTTTTTGTTCCAAATTTTTCCTCTATTCTTCCTTCTACGCTAATATCCACAGATATCTCAAGACTTTCTTTGGTCTTTCCTTCTATCTTAATATTACTTCCAGCACCTTTAATTTCCATTACATTTAACTTACCATCTACTTCTGCTTTTATACTGCCTCCTTTAACTGTACCTGTTATGTAGTTTAGCCCCTCTGTTTCCTCACCATTTAATATTCCAACCATTTGGTTAGTCTGTCCTTGAAAGACTCCTGCACCCTTATAGTCTATATTGTCTTCAGTCAAAACTACTCTCGGAATAACATAACTTCGATCCCTTAACAGATAGCCATGAACTTTACCAACTCGTACCGGCTCGACCGCTTCTGCATTCTTCTCACTATTTTCCATAATTTCCTGAATAAACATTGCTGGAAGATCTTCAATTTCTGGTTGTATATCGAGAACTTTTTTCGCCTCTCCCTCTGTAATCACCACACTTACTGACCTACGCATCTCATGATCCCTAATAAAGATATCCAATATACTGCCGATTAGATTAGGTTCTTTTGCTATATCTGCTGAAAATACAATAACTTGTAAATGTGGATAAAACAGCGCACGACTTGTGAGTAAAGAAATTTCACGAATAATCTCAAACATACCTTTCCCGCTTGCTGACAAATTTATAAATGCTTCTGTTTTGCTTCCCCCTTGTGATGGAGTACCTAGCCCTGAAGGCACAACTACCTGGTTAGTCATGGTCAGTGTATATTCTTCATTTTGTTGTTTCTCTTTTAAGTCAATAGCAATTCCAACAACAAATCCGCGTTCTTCAATTTCCACTCGATCCCAACAACCTACTAGAAACACAGGAAGCATTAAACTAATTAATAAACAAACCCACATTCGTTTATTCATTTCATTTCGCTCCCTTGATTTTAGAAATTAGTATAAATAGAATCGTGACGGTTAGAGTTAAACCTAGGAGGTAATAACCTATAAACGTTCCAAATGTTGAAACTTCGTTATGATCCTGCATAAACATACCGATAAAATAAACAATCGGTGATAAAATCAATAGTACTTTTATTTTTTTTGTATTCTTAAAAATTGATGTAAAGGCTAAAACAGCAATGTCTAAAGCCATAGCTGTTGTATTAAATATGGCCATAATCCAAATAACAAAAAACACTGATTCAAATCTCTCAAAAAACCCCCCTGGTATTTTTATTTCTTTTGCTAGCTCAATAGTTGGGTAAACCAAGTCGGCAGTAGTCTGACCACCAAACACACCAATACATGTTATAAATAAGGTTAAAGATAGCCCTACTACTAATGTCATACCCACTGCAGCCATTTTAGGAGCTTTTTCTGGCTCTCTCACAAGGGGGATATAAAATAGTAATATAGCACCGAATCCAATAAAAGATGTACTGTTAACTTTAAGTCCTTGCAGGTGTTGACTAAAGCTTGATTCAAACATCGGCAGTAGATTCGTATAATCGACCCAGCCTAATGAAAATATAACAACCACCAATGCAATAAACATAATGATCGGAAAAAACATCGTATTTAACCGCAACAATCCGACTCTTGATCCTGAGACAGCATAAACTACTACAAGTAAAAAACAAAGTCCGATTACCTCCATTGGAGTATTATCAAACAAATATTCACTTGAGATTCCTGCAATGACACGTACCTCATAAGCTGATACGATAACTCCATTGATCACAAATAGAAATGTGATAGCAATGGCCACAGGTTTCGTAACCAATGAAGTAGCATAGGTCAAGAATGACTGGTTAGGAAAACTAGCCGCTAACTTAGCTACTACCCATGCTAAAAAGATAAATAATATACCCATTATTGTTAATGGAATCCAACCATCCGATGACGTCGTTGCTTTTGCTAATTCTCTTGGTAAAGAAAGTATTCCTACAGCAACTACCATAGAAGGAACAGCAATCATGATCTCCTTATCAGTTATTTTTTCATCTGCATATTCAAAATTCTTCATGATTACTACTCTCCTTTGTCTGCAGATTTTTCATCACTTGTTTGCATATATTCCGGCCGTTTCGTCAGCATGGGAATGGGTGCGCGTAATACGAGATCTTTCCAATCATTTATAAAACTAGGTGCAAAAGGAGTGGAATATGGTACACCGAAACTTTTTAAATTTACGATATGAATATTGATCATTATGTACACAAGTATAATTCCATAAAGACCTAAGATAGCAGCTGCAATCATGAATGCAAACCGGAGCATACGAAATGATATGGCGACACTATATGATGGAAGTGTAAATGAAGCAATAGCAGTGAGTGCAACAGCAATAACCATGATTGGACTAACTACTCCAGCTTGTACTGCCGCTTCCCCAATAACCAAACCTCCAACAATCCCAATTGTTTGTCCTATCGTTGTAGGAAGCCTAGCACCTGCTTCTCGTAGCAATTCCATCGTTATGCCCATAGCTAGTGCCTCAATAAACGCAGGGAAAGGTACCCCTTCTCTTGTTGCAGCAATTGAAAACGCTAGATCAGAAGGGATCATTCCTTGATGATAAGAAGTTAGTGCAATATATAAGGATGGTAAAAACATGGCAATAAATGAAGCAAGATATCGTAACAGGCGCAGAAGTGTACCTATAGACCATCGTTCATAATAATCTTCTGGAGAATGCAACATATTTCCTAATGTTGATGGAGCAATTAATGAGAAAGGCGTTCCGTCCAACAAAATAACAAACTTCCCTTTCAATAGTGCTGTTGCAGACTTATCTGGTCTTTCCGTATTAATCATTTGGGGAAAAGGTGACAGGAAACTATCTTCTATCCATTGTTCGATAAAGCCTGATTCAGGTGCATCATCAATATCAATCGTTTCCAGACGACGATTAACTTCTTTTACAATGGCAGGATTAATGACTCCATCAACATAGGCGACAACTAACTTTTTTTTAGACCGGCGTCCTATTTGGTATTCTTTAAGGCGTAAATTAGGGTCCCTTATATAGCGACGTATAAGAACCGTATTCGTTTGTATATTTTCAACAAATCCTTCTCGTGAACCACGAATTAAAGATTCTGAAACCGGTTCTTCTATACTACGACTTTCCCAGCCAATTGTAGCCATGACTAAAACGGTATCAATGCCATCTAAAAAGAGCACTGTACTGCCTGAGAGAATAGCATGGGAAATATCATCTAACGTTGTTCCTTTATTAATATTCGTTACCGAAATAATTTCATTATAAATGTCATCAAGTAGTTTCGTTGTATCTGTTGGCAATTCCTTATCTTGTACTTTGAGTTGCATATTTTTCATGATGTTATTATGTACTAATTCCTTATCAATTAAACCAGCTATATACGCAATGGCACACCGGTGATTTGTACTCCCAAGAGTAAATTCACGAATGATTAAATCATTTGGATTATCTAACATTTTTCTTAGGTTATCTAAATTATCATCAAGCTTTTTGTAGATCACCAGGCTGAAATTTTCCTCTGGCGCTTTTACTTCAGACCTTTTTTTCTTTCTAAACATTCTATTTAACACCATATATTCTCCTCGTTTTTTCCATTACCGTTTCCCTTCTGTTTCCCATTTGTTCATGTTTTTATACAGGGCTGTTTTCGTAAAGTTTGTTGCTTTTTGAGAGAATAGGTATAAAACACGACGTAACATAACGTCGTGATTTCCACTCCGGGCAGTCGCTTTCCGCGGGCGGCTGGTGAGCTTCTTCATGCTGATGCATTTTTAGAATCTCACCTATGCCTATCCTCCCGCAGGACAGGGAAGGTTATGAAAGTGATACATCGCACGAAGGAAATGTGTAGGCATTTTCGAGGAGTTGACTGCCCACAGCTCCAATCACTGAGGTGAAAATGAATGTAATAGGGTGAATCAATCCTAGCGAAGGAATAATGCGGATACAGAAAGAGAAAATCCTTAAGTTAGTTAGAATAATGAATATAACTGTTTATTCTCGACAAACTAAAAAAAGGGTACTTATGATATTAGGAGGAACATACTACATGGTAATGGAACAAAAAATAAATGTAACATCTGCAGAATTGTCTCAAATATGGGAAGCTTACATGGATGCTAGTATTACGTCTACAGTTCTTTCCTATTTTATTGAAAAGGTTGAAGATGAGGATATAAAACCCGTTTTACATGATGCTCAATCGTTGGCAATTTCACACATGCAAACACTTTCTATTATTTTTGAACAAGAAAATAAGCCTATACCATTTGGATTTACAGATGAAGACGTAAATATTGAAGCTCCTAGATTATACTCTGACAACTACTTTCTTCAATACATGTTGCAAGTGGGGAAATTTGGGTTACTTTTCTTCTCAAGAGCTATTACTATGTCTACAAGAGAAGATATAAATAGCTTTTTCTCAGAAGGACTCCGACAGTTTAACGACCTGCACCGAAAAGCAACAGTAGTTGGTTTAAGGAAAGGGTTATACATTAAGCCTCCCACTATCCCTACAAGATGAAATAGACTTTATTAAAAAACAAAGCTTCTTAACTGGCTGGTTTGGAGACCGTAGACCCTTAACAGCGTTGGAAGTTACTAATCTGTTCTCAAACATGCAACGTAATAGTTTAGGATGTGCCACATTAACAGGCTTTAATCAGGTAGCAACATCTACAGAGGTAAAAGAATTCATTAAACGTGGAATCGACATATCTAAAAAGCATGTTAACGTGTTCCACTCTATTTTAGAGGAAAATGATGTACCTACACCAACGGGAGCTGATTCCATGGTGACAGACTCAGCTACTATCTCACCTTTTTCTGAAAAATTAATGATGTTTCATATTATAGGAATGAATAACCTAGGAATTGGTTTTTACGCCATGAGTATTTCAACAAACCTTAGAAGAGATTTAGTTACACATTATACACGTCTCAGTGGAGAAATCGGACTATATTGTGAAGATGGAGCAAATATAATGATCGAAAATGGTTGGACAGAAGAACCACCGCGTATGGTAGACCGTGATGAGTTAGCAAAATCTTAGAATGGAAAGGAATAAGTTATATGGAGAACACAGAACATCATGTAGGATTAACCTCAGGTGAAATTGCCAGCCTTTGGACGACATATCAAAATGAAACAATGACAATATGTGGTATTACCTATTTTTTGCAACATACTGATGATGATCAAATTCGATCTATTCTGGAAATCACCTTAACGTTATCACAGAAACACAAGGAAAAAATAACACACTTATTTGGTGAAGAAGAATATCCTGTTCCTCAAGGTTTTTCGGAACAGGATATTAACCTACAGGCACCTCGGCTTTTCTCCGATAGACTGTATCTTGAATTCGTGTTAAGCATGACAAACTTATCACTCATTGCATATAGTGAAGCACTAAGTTTTGCTGAACAAGCAAATATTATCAAATTTTATTCAGAAGTAGTTAGGGAAGTACAAGATCTTCATGTCAAAACAAAGGATTTGGCAAAAGAAAAAGGGATTTATATCCGAGCACCTAAAATTCCGAAGGCCAAACAAATTGATTTTGTTAAGAAGCAAAACTTTCTATCAGGTTGGTTTGAGAGCCGTAGACCACTTCTTGGTAGTGAAATTGCACATCTTTCCTTTCATGCTAAGCGTAATGCTTTAGGACAAGCAATTATAGCCGGTTACAGTCAGGTTGCAACATCCAAAGAAGTTAGAAAGTATTTTGAAAGAGGAAGAGATATTTCGGGAAAACATACAGAGATTTTCACATCTATTTTACGTACTAATTATTTATCTGGTGGGGCAATATTACTGACATCTGAAGTAACGGATTCAACCACCCCCCCATTCTCCGATAAACTAATGATGTATTTTGTCACCGTTCTTATAGCTTCTGGCATTGGCCAATATGGGGTTGCGATGTCAACTAGCCCACGACACGACCTTGGGGTGCATTATACACGCTTAATAGCAGAAATAGCACATTATTCAGATGATGGGGCAAACATCATGATTAATAATGGTTGGATGGAACAACCACCAATGGCAGTAAATAGAAAAGAACTAGCTAAATAGGTATATTTATGGGAAAACAATTTGGAACAAACAAAGACAAATTAGCTAAATTGCTGTGGAGCATTGCCCTACCTGGATTCGGACAGTTACTTAATCATAAATACATTAAGGGAATATTGTTTATTGCACTAGAATTTATCGTTAATGTTATGGGTAACTTTAATCAAATCATTTTACTAAGTTATCACGGGCGAATACAAGAAGCTATTGACCAGACGGATTACCAGTGGCTAATGTTCTATCCATGTTTGTATTTTTTCGCCATGTGGGATGCCTATAATGATGCAGAAGGAGAGGATAAACCTTATATGTATCTGCCATTTGTCTTTTCTGCTTATTTTGTGACACTAGGGCTAATTTTATCGCCGACATTTACCATATTTGGATATCTGATTGGGCCGATGTGGCTTCCAATGCTGTTTTTATTTATTGGATTAATCGTCGGTGGGTTGATTAGATGGACCTTATTAAGGTTAGAAAAGCAAAAGGCAAGAGCATAAAAAGGATTCCCATCACATGGCCGATGAGAATCCCTTTTTTAATTAAGACGTTACTTTTGGTTTTCTTGCTAAACTGACAATTCCTGCAACGAGATATGCTATTCCTCCAAAGATACCCATAAAGACAGTAGCAAGTGTTCCGATAACAGCTGTTACAATCAAGATGATTCCTGCAGCCTTTGGTTTTTTGTTACCTACAAGAAACAGAATAGCTAAAATACCTAAAGCAGCACAAACCCCTGTTACAATAAGTAGATACAGCGAAGCTCCGTTTATAAAATCAATAATCTGAGCTACATTAACCGTCTCAGGTATTTCCCCAGTTTCTTGCTGATCGATAACTGTTCTTATAGCTTCCTCTAACTCCGAATCTCCTTGCGCGTTGAGAAATGCAGTACTTCCTACTAACAATATACCGAACATTATAATACCGATAACAGTAAAAATGATTTCAACTGTACGCTTCATCATACACCCTCCTGAAATAGTAACTAATCCGTGTTGGTTAAAACTATGAACCAATTCCTTATTCTAGAACAGTTGGAGCTACAAAAGAAACTGTTCTCCTTTTATAAGATAAAATAATTTTATCATATATACGAATATACTTGGGTATATAAGATACGACTTCGGTTTCATTAGTATTGAACGGAGGGAAATCTAACTACTTCCATTTTTATCAATCGGTATAAATACAAATGATTTTTCATTTGGTTCCACATATAATTTCAGTTTATTACCCTTGTCTAAATTTAATAGATTTCTTATTTCTGATGGAATACTCACATTTTGCCGAGCAGTAATATAGCGTACATTTTCCGTCGTTTCTTCTTGATAGTGAGATATCCAAATTTCTCTATTTTGTATACGGATTTCAACCAGTTCTCCAAGGTGAAATCCAAATTCTGCTACCCATTTCTTTGGTAGGTTAATCATTCCATTATTACCTATCGTTTTTGTTTTTTGTAGGGAATACATCATTATTCACCTCTATAACGTGTGATTTCCTTATTTTTAAAAACACAAACCTAAAGAAGCGAATAGAATCAAAGTTTACATCAAAAGACCTAATTTATACCCTTTAGCATAGTAGCTTTTCCGTTGGTTAAGCTAGTAATGGGAGGTGTTTAAAAATGACTGAGAAGAAGGATAAAACTCCAAAAAATGTAAATGCTGAACTCGGTGGTATGGGACTTTACGGAACCACTGGAACTCAGGAAGTTGCTGGTTATAAGATGTCAGGAGATATTGAGAACGCTGGTCAACTTGATAAAGGGTTTAAAAAGGAAAAAGGGAGCGTAGGAGCAACGGCATCTTTAAAGGACAATACACAAAGGGATTAACTAATCCCATTTCCTATAGTATAATTTTGACTACTAGTTGTAAGAGGATTCCTGCTTAAATTCTACACCTTCTTAGCAATCACTTTAATCTTCAAAGAAGGCTTACACTAAAATTAGTGTAAGCCTTCGATTTGTTTTATTTGGCTGTTTTCACACGCATTATTGCTTTTTCATCTTCATAGTTGATATATAATGCGTCGTAACTTTAGGCTTACCTCTATTGCCGCCGTCCGGGATCGCTACGGACGGATGCTTTCCGCGGGCACGGCCTCAGCCTCCTCGAGAAAACCACTCTGCGGGGTCTTCGGACACGTGCTGTTCCCGCAGGAGTCACCGCCCTCCGCTCACCCGAACTGGTAAGGTGTTTTATTAATACAGATACAGTCCCATGACAGTAACGGAAATAACAGCGGAGGAAATACACGTAGACTCCTTGAAAATACAAACCGATTTTCTGCGTGCGATGTCTAGCTATGTTGAGACCCCGCAGAGCGTTAGCTCGAGGAGGCTCATCAGCCGCCCACGGGTAGAAGACACTGCGCAGTGAAACGAAGCAGATGTCGCACTTGTACCCGGATGGGTGAAAGCGAAGTGTATTTCCGTAGCGGTAGGTTAACCGTCACATAAAGTTACGTCGCATTTTATATCTATTGTGACAAAAGCAACAATCTTTACGAAAATAACCTTTTATTTTAAATATGTTGCATAATAGCGGGTGATAGCTACTGCGAAATCGGCACGAGTCATTGTTTCCTCAGGTTCAAAAACTGCTTCAACAGTTGGTTCTATGTCATAACTGCCTTGGGAAACCGAAAATGTTGCATTTAATATATTCAGATCTAGAGCAAGCTGAATGTAGCCTTTAAATTGTTCAGAAATCTCCTCAGAGTCGTTTAAAGTAATTCTTTCATCCCCATATTGAACCGTGACCTCTCCTGTATGTTCTTCAGCTTCTTCCTGAAGTCCAAGACTTTGTACGAGACTATACGCCAGTTCTTTCCTTGTAACACTTTGATTAGGTGCAAATTTATTATCTTTTACTTCAAGCATTACCCCATTAAACACTTGGTTAGTATCCTTTAAAGCTGCACCTCTTGCTATAACTGCTTGGATAAATGCCGCATCCTCATCTTTTATATCACTAGATGGATCCTCACTCGACTGCCGGATACCATTTCCAACCGCTAAATACTTTGCTAGATCTAGTCGGGTTAAGTGTTGATCTGGTTTAAACTTACTGTCATTATAACTATCTAATAATTGATTATTTATCCCACTCTTAATTGCATCTTCTGCCTCATGGCCATTAATATCGTCTAGTCCCGAAAATTGACCTGAACGTTTAAAGGTTAGTTCTCCATTGATTTCTTCAGGAAGCGCTAAGCCTCCCAAACCTTCTAGTTTCATTTTCCATGTCCCTGGAATAGGAGAAAGCACTTGAACAGTTCTGTCAGTATAAAGAGTGAAAAGAGCCGAAATCCCTGAACGGTATTCGTTACCTTCTGGATCTATAAGAATTAAATTGACTGGATTACCCGTCTCCTCTAACAAACCTTTTGCATTAACTCTTGCAAGTAATTCCGAGAGCCCTTCTTTTACTTCAAATTCGATACTGTTACCGTTTAAAGAAAGAGGATCGTAGTTAATCGTTACATCTTCTCTTTCAACTTTTAATTCTGCACTTGCATTAAAGTCATAGTTCATTTTTAACGCATCACCGTATTCGGTACCATTTAAAATATGATCTATAGCCGCATAAGCGTTTACATACCCTGCACCAACTTCCCATGCTTGATAGCCTGGCATATTCGTAGCAGTCATTTGAATAATCTCTTTTACATCTAACGGTGAAAGGGTAGGATCTGCTTCAAGCATTAAAGCAACCACACCGGCTATATGAGGAGCCGCCATAGAAGTACCACTCATAGTTGTGTAGTATGGAAGATAGGCTGTTTCAATTACTTCCGCATCTTTTTCTGCTGCCAATACAGATAAAGGTGCTGGTACACGAGCAGAAATGATGTCCACGCCTGGAGCTGTTACAGTCGGACGATCCTCCCAAGTCCACTCTTCTCCATCCATGATTACTGTTCCTGACTTGCCTTGAACACCTCTTGATGAGAAATCAGCCAGATTACCTTCTTTTGTGCCAGCAGCTACTGTAATAACCCAGGGAGCTTTTTTATAATTTCCGGAAATAGTAGACTCACCCGGACCTGAGTTACCTGCTGAAAAAACTGTTACTATTCCCCTGTCATAAAGCCTCTTTGTTGCAACGTTAATAGGATCATTAGGGTTAAAATCAGTTCCTGCATCTGCCGTAGCTCCCCAAGAATTAGTTATGACGCGTATATCATAACTATGCTGGTGAGTTAGTGCATAATCGAATCCTCCAATTGTATCTAAAATTGCTATCCCTGCTCCAGATCCATAGCCCACAAGATCCGCTCCAGGAGCCACTCCTTCATATTTACCTGCTGACTGTACACCAGTGCCACCAACTGTGCCTGAAACATGAGTTCCATGGCCTGAATCAGAATCAGTATTTGGAACGTCCTCCGTATAAGTAACTGGCAGAAGATTACTTACAGCATTTAAGTTGGTTGCACCTAAAACATTCTGGATCAGATTTTCACCAAATTTAAGGTCATTATGTGTCCCATCAACACCACTATCGTTTATTACGACACCAACACCTTCTCCTGAAACAGGAAATCCACCATTAGCTTTTCTGAGTTCATCATCAGTCCGAACTTTATCTACTCCTGTAATGGCTGTAGAGGAAGCATTTTCATATTCAAGCTTTACATTTAAGAATAATGAGCGGATTTGTTTAGACTCTTCTAAAGAAAGAATTTGATCTTTTGTTGCCAATACCCCTGCTATGGGGAGATTATCCATTGTTATTCCTGTGTCGATTCCCAAGGTTTTTAATAAATTAACATTCTCCTTCGAGGGAGCTCCGTCACCATGGAATGTAACGATAACTTCCAATGGGCCAGTTGCAGTGGTAAGCTCATCCTTTAACTTTTCATCCATGATTTCTGTTAAATCTGTCTCTGCATTGGCTTGTGAACCCATTCCTATTGAGATCGTTACCGATAAAATTAATAAAAATGTGAGTGTTATTTTCAGCAAATTTTTAATATTATTTCCTCCTGACCATAATTTTTTAAATCTTTACTCTAATATAACAATTTAAACATAGGTAATCTATTCTTCAGAAGGATTAAACTAAACAACGGAAGTTCTATTTTTATATAGAACTAAAGTAGTATTTTAATTAGATATACCAATTATTTTGTTATACTAAAGGAATAGTGGAAGGGATCAAAAACCTCAATCACTATTAAATATAGTCAACTCATAAGGAGAAATTACCATGACATTCACACTTACTGAAGCCACCATTTCCAACATGCAGGATGAAATGGAATGTGGCAATCTATCGGCAAAAAAGCTTACCATGATGTATTTAGAACAAATAGCCAAGCACAATAACGAAATAAACGCTATTGTGGAAATAAATCCTGACGCCTTACATATTGCAAAAGCACTAGATGAAGAAAGATCTCAAAAAGGATCTCGCGGAGCTCTTCATGGGATTCCTATTCTATTAAAGGATAATATCGGCACAGGGGATAAAACGCACACAACTGCTGGCTCTCTTGCTCTTAAAAATAACTATGCAAAAGAGGATGCCTTTCTTGTAAAAAAACTACGCGGAGCTGGTGCTGTTATTCTAGGTAAGGCTAACTTGACTGAATGGGCTAATTTCATGACTGAGGGAATGCCAAATGGTTACAGCTCACTCGGAGGCCAGGTATTAAATCCATATGGCCCAGGTAAGCATGATGTTGGCGGATCAAGTGCTGGATCTGCAGCAGGGGTGGCTGCAAACTTTGCTGCTGGCGGGATTGGCACAGAAACCAGTGGATCAATACTTAGTCCAGCAAGTAGTAACTCACTTGTAGGGATAAAACCTACTGTAGGATTAATCAGTCGCACTGGTATTATCCCGATATCTAATAGCCAGGACACAGCCGGTCCGATAACTCGTACCGTTGAAGACGCAGCAATTATGCTTGGTATACTTAGAGGTGTTGATGAAAATGACCCAGCTACATCTATTTATCCTCAAAATAATACGAAGGACTATACTGCAGCACTGGATACAAAAGGATTAGAAAAAACTAGAATTGGAATTTCTCGTGATTATATGGAAGGGCTGGATAAAGAAGAACTTACTATTATCAACTCCGCTTTAACGTCCATAGAAAAGTTAGGTTCTAAGCTTATTGATCCGGTTCGTTTACCAACAAATTTGCACGATGTGAATGTACTCCTTCATGAATTTAAAAGTGGAGTAAATGCATATCTACATAATTCATCAAATCAATTGCCTGTTCATTCATTGGAGGAAGTTATTACGTTCAATAATCTTCATGAAGAATCAGCCTTGAAATATGGACAAACACTTCTCAAGTTATCCAATCAAAAAAGCGGCAAACTTACGGAATCCGAATATATTAACGCCCGGTTAAATGATCTAGAACGTTCACAGGAACAAGGAATCGATGAGGTTATGGATAGACATAATTTAGACGCTTTACTATTTGCAAATAATTATGGAGCCGTTATTGCTGCAAAAGCAGGTTATCCTTCGATAACTGTTCCAGCAGGGTATACATCAACAGGAAAGCCAGTAGGCATAACTTTCACAGGAAGAGCATTTTCTGAATCTAACTTAATCAAATTAGCCTTTGCTTTTGAACAAGCAACAAAACACCGAACAGCTCCTGAACTCGACTAGAACAAAAGCGCAAGCGCCCGTTTAGCGACGTATGGGCTGCGCCCGCGCATCGCGGGTGGGTCGACGTTGCCGCGCAAAGCGGCGAAGTTAGTCGATCTTCCAAATCCGCATGAGATTCACTCCAGAGTATAAGATTCACTCTGACTTTCGCCATTATTGGCGAAAAGTCAAGTTCATCTAAAAGGAAACATGCCCCTTCATAGGGGTATGCCGACGTTGGGCCGGGAGCCCGCTTTTAGTCGGCCTTCCTTTGCTAAGCGATTCGATGTTGACTTATCGTAAGGAGGATCAGGAAGCCCACTAACAGCACGGGCGCTGGAGCTGGACGTGGTTTAAGCAGTAAATAAATTATCCACAGGCTCCTAATTTTATAATTTCCTAGACTATTAAAAAGCCCCCCGCGTGAGGGGTTAATCTACATATACATCCAACACATGGTATAAGTTAATTCTTGTATCATCATCGAAAAGTAACATAGTTTGATCAATCTTAGCTAATTTACCTTTTTTGGTGAGATAATCACGCCCAGAAAAATGTTTAACCTCAATCGTTAAATTATCATGGATGGCTAATTGCAGCTGCGTGTTTATCTCTTCTTTTATATCCTCTTCAAGAATGGGCTTATCTTTTTGGCTCTTTTCTTCCCACATTTCACGAAGTAAATTCACATGTTCAGGCAGCATCATCGAAGTCCATTTAATTGTGCCTCTATCGTTTACACTCAACCTTTACGCCTCCATTCGTTTGCCTGGTAATCCAACTGAAAGGATGTTGTTTAATTTAAATGTCCTTATCTTCCTACGCCAATAGCAGTAGGCCAAAATTGTATCTTCATTAAAATTAATTACTCTAATAGATCGTTTGGTAACTGTATTGTCTTTATCCATGTAAAAGATAACAATCTTTTCCTTATTATCAATCGAACGCTGCAACATTCCTCTCATTTAAATACCACCTTTTTAGAACGTTTGTTCGTATTATAACATAAAAATGAAACCACGTATAGATTGATTTATCCTAATCATTATCCTCTTTCTCTTGTACCCCTGGTTCCTCTTCATTAGCTGTATTAACGTCTTCAAGGTCAAGCCACGAAAGCATCTCACCAACAACGTTATTTATCTTGCTATTAACCATTTCATCGCCATATTTTTTCTTGGCTTTTGTGATGTTATCTGCAACATCATCTTTAAAATCCACAAGAGGAAGGTCATCTTCAAGCTCATTAAATAAATCAATCATAGCTTCGTTCCCTTGCTGAATTTGATCGATGGCATCACTATATTTTTTATAATCGCTCTCGTTTGCCTTCATATTTATCACCCAATAATAGGGTGTCCAATTTGAGACCGATTAAATAATTTTTAATTGCATTAGTACTAAAAAAGAACAAAAATGCAAGTACACTTATCTACTAAAAAAGGACACTTTCAACAAATATGAATTTGTAAGAAAACGCCCCTATAAAGATGAATATTATTGTGATATTAATTGTTTAAACGAAATGAAATGTTACAAACAGTGATGTAACAAGGTTTTAACACCTACATTACATCATCAAGTCAACTAAAAGTAGCTTTGACGAAGAAAGCAAGAAACTATTTAGAAAGAGTGATTGATGATCACACCCCAAGCAAAGAACCGCAAGAAAGGAAAGAAGAAAAAGAGAAAAGGAACCGATCATTTAGTTCTAAAGAAAATCCATCAACTTTCATTGTTTAGAGTTGCATGAAGAAGAGAAATATTCCTTACGATGTAGTTAGAGACTTTGATTTAATGGATAGAGGAGGTCCTTCTGCCCCACCACAGTTTATTGTGAAAATGTGGTGGACAGTATTATAAAGGCGTAAATGGTCAGGAACATAAATTGTCGGATGTACTCTAACTAGGAAAAGGATCGGACAGGTTTAACCCGGTTTCTTCACAAAGTCCGGGGAGATCAATTTAATTGCAGAATAACAACGCAAATCTACTAACACTTTTTCGTTTGTTGGTATAACAAAATCAACATCACAAATCATTGCAGGCTCCACACAATTTACTTCATGATCTATAATAGAAACATTAGGTTCTAACAATTGCAAAACTGCGCAATTCTCTTTACAGTCTACTTTTATCACTTTAAAAAATACCGTAGCAAAACAATCCTCAGATCCTACTTTTCCCCATGTAAAGAACGGGTGACCATATGGCGTTTGTAGTAGAAAAGGAATGATACTATGGAACGGTTTTTTTCTAACATTTTGTAAAGAACATGTTCTGTTAAACTTTCTTTGATGCTCTGTTTGTTCCTCCACTAACTTGGATAAGAGGTCACAAATGCAATGTTTACAATCCATCATCTTATCATCAAATTTCAATTCATCTGAACCTATATCTTTTTTATCAAATTTTAATTCATCTTCTAGAACTACATTCTTCTCATCATCTAACAATGAGTTCACTCCTCTCAGTAAATCACTCTTATCAATAACATATTAATATTAGTCCTAACTGTAGTGGGTATCAGCCTGTATTTTTAAAAATGGGGCTAATGTGGATTTTCCCTATAACGCATACCATGTATAAGATAAATACATAGGATATAAAAAAACTGGTTTATGAGGTGAAAAAATGTGTAAACATTGTGGCCATATTCATTGCAATTGTATCGGTCCACCTGGTAAAAAAGGCAAGAAAGGACTTAAGGGGGATCAAGGTAAGCAAGGACCACGAGGAAGAGTAGGACCTATTGGACCACCGGGAGACAAAGGGGAGAAGGGGGAAAAAGGACCACGTGGCAAACAAGGGCCTCCGGGGCCTAAAGGAGAAAAAGGAAAAACAGGACCTCCTGGACCGCCTGGACCTCCAGGACCAAAGAAAAAGGATTTATGTTGTAGGTTATTAGTAGAACATTCTACTCAACTGGTTCCACCTGCTATACTAGGCAGTACAAATGTAACGAAAGACCTCTTTGTAGAAATTCAGAAAGTATGTGATGAGGTTGTTGTTATTTGTGGAAAGATAAGAAAAAAAATTATGTATCATACTGTTATAGATAATGATATTGTACGTGACTATGAGCTTATCGACGAAGTACCATTTACTTGTCTCATAGATCGAGAGGACATTAAATCGGATGATCAGTTTAGCATAAGCAAATCTAGTATTATTTGTGAAGTAGAAGAGAGAGAAGCAAACTTTGCAACAAATAAAGAAACCGGAAAAAAAGTTGCATTCCGATTTATTGAAAAAGATGTTATTAAAGTTTGTATTGATAAAAAAGAAAAGAAAATAGAATTACACTCCTATGAACATCAATAGGAGTGTAATTCTATTTTTTTGCTATTATTTACATTAAGAAGATAGCATTGGTTTCAATTGATTATACCAAATCCATTGTGGACTATAACGTTGTCTTGCCATCGTCTTCGCATGAATTACTGGATTTCCCCTCACCATGTTTGTTACAATCTCTGCATGTTCCTTCAAATACGCTTTTTCAGATGGGTGGTATTTCTCATGTGAATTAAAACCAAAGTTTCGCGCATCCCATCTCATAAAATATGCATGAAGATTTTTTCCAACTTCCTCTAATGCTGGTACTCTTTCATTTAAAACCAAGAAATTACCCTTACTTGCCGCTTCTAATACAGTGAGCCCAAATGATTCGGAAAATGATGGACAGATAAATAAATTGGAGAGTGAAAAAAGTTCTAAAACAGCTTTTCTCGGAAATCCATGTTTATACTCCTCGATATCAGAGGTGAAAAATATATCCTTCTGTTCCAAGCCTGATGATAAACCAACCGATCTTATTAAGGACTTATATTTTTCAGGCTTTATATCGGCACTTGGAAAATCACAAAAAATTACTTTTACACTTTTTTCACAGTTTTTCTTAATGGCTCCACTTAAAGCAGCAACTTTTTCGAATTTCTTCCCTGTTGTTAATCTCCCTGGATATACAACAAGAATATCTGGTGATAAAATATCCATTTCGTTTGCTACTGCCTTTACTTCATCACTCATAAAACTTAATATATCCAAGCTGTTATTAACAGCTCTACAATTACCTTCTGGTACATTGTATTGTTTAGCTAAGGCTGGGATTCCTGATTGTGTTGGATACACATATGTGGTGTTTGGCATTGGAGTAAAACGTGCAGAAAGTGGCCACTCTGTTTTTGGGGGTCTATTCACTGGTGCCGAATGAGTAAACGCAATAAACCGTAAATCTGGTAACCTTTTTTGTGCTTTTCTAACTGCTACGTTATGAATTAAATGCCAACCTTGGTAATGAATATCATGCATGATGCAAGCGTCTACATCTTCTAATTTTTCAACGATATCATCGGCAATAACATCTGCTTCTTTAAAGAAGGTGTCATGAACTGTGCCTGTTGCTTGGGTATAGTCCCGCCAATGGATTTGTTTTCCATCTACTTGATTAACCACCTGTCTCCATTCAATACGTTCATCTAAAAATATACCCTGCCTAGAATCAAGTGGACAATGTTCTGTGACAAGCATGATTGGTTTCATATCATCTTCTAGCATCATTCTAATTTGTTCTGCTACAACATTTACCAAAGAGTAAGTACTATCTAAGCCATTAAACATCGTTAAAATTGCAAATTTCATGATCATTCGCCTCCTTTTTCACCATTTATTTTCCACTTCCAATTATTCATATTCTCGAATATTGTCCATTGCTACCTCATCATTAATAGTTTACTTGCGATAATTATATGCACGTTTAAACATATCAGTTTATAAAAAGTCATTACGTGTGTTGGGATTACAAGTATAGTAATAAGAAATAACTTTATCCTAAGGAATTCGGTCAGAGCAATACTTCTCGTCAATAGAACTGATTTTAAAATATCACCCTCACCACAATATGGTGATAAGCTAATTTCAACATCGCTTTTATAAAAATAAATCTATATTTACGAAACAATTCATTTTGTATATCACTTTTACTAATAAAGAGAATAATAGAATTTACCCTCCGATATTGTAACCGTATAGATAACAGAAGTTCTCAAGTTCCAAAACTAACCCTTTGTTACAGTTTTTCTTAATAAATGAGAACGTTAATTCAGTATGATTTCTAGGGTTAATTTTCCTCGTAATCTTAGTAACAGGTTCTTGAAGTGAAATATTTTCAAACCGTCTCAAAAAGTAATACATTTCTCTTTCCGGATTTTTATCAATACAAACCTTAAAGTTAGGCCTTTGTAACTCTATTAATCGATACCATTCAAGTACACTTTTCACAGCCATTTCCACTTGATTTAGCCCATCTAATTCAATATATTTGTTTCGGAAGGTAAAGCTTCTTTCCCTAACATTTTCCGTAAAATAGGTACTACTTATCATATGAAGGGGATGCCGTATATTCATAACAATAAAGTCAAACTCAAAGTCTCCTCTCCTAAGCTTTGAATCACCAAATACCTGTCTCTCATTTACAGCAAACATCCAACTACTAATTCCATCCATCCCTAACCTTTCATGCCCAACATCATATCCATGTCTTTTCATTAATGCCGACATAAAACCAGTACCACTCCTTGGGTGACCTATTATCAAAAACTTTTTCCGTTCCACTTATGTCCCCCCTTCTTCTATTACTAGTATTAATTTAAATTATTCCATCATACTTCTCCTTATTTCCACTTGGTTCTTAATTGCCTCTTTTCCTTTGCGGTAGTGTCTTAGTAATTCTCTGTTTTCTTTATAGTTAGTCAAACTACCTCGTTTATGCCATAGATGATACAGAGTTCCGTCCATTCTTTTTACATATCCACATAAGGAATTTAGGGAAGCTGCAAACGCATCATCTTCCCCTCCCCATCCTACGAATCTTTCATCAAATCCGCACACTGCATCAAAAAGTTCTCGGGGAACAATGTTTATCCCTCCCATCGCTGCATGCGGACGTTTTTTTGTATCAACAGGAATCGGGATTGGCCATTGGGGTTCTTCTTCAAGTAACTTCTGTGTAGATTCTTTAGAAATATTTAATACTTTCCGAAAAGGAATAACCCATGCATGAGAATCAAGTTTTTTAATAGATTCTTTTAACAAGTTTGGATCATATATTAGATCCGCATCCGCAATAACTAAAATATCACCATTAGATTCTTTTACAGCTTTATTAATTACCTTGGCTTTTGGAAACGGTTGCTCATCACTTGCCCCTATACATAGCTCATATTCTGGAAACATTTTTTCATAGAATGCTTTAACCCATTTAAAACTTTTGTCCCTGGATTCAATATTTTTGCTAATAGGAATAATAATCGATACACTCTCCACAAAAACACCTTCTTCATTAACATGTTATTTATCTACAAATAATCATATTTTCTCATAACCATTCCACATTCTTTTATAATGAAATCCTCCTCAGACTTTGCAATTTGTCTTGGAGTACTCCATATTTTCTTAGACAGAACCGTATTTATTTCTTCAGTTTGTATTTTCCCTAAATTTGATATTGTTTGGATAGCAGTCATATCCTTATTCACCATATCCTCGTATTTAATTAGATGACTTTTGGAATCGTTTTTGGACAGCTGGAGATAGTATAAAGCATGTTTCTTCCACTTTTTTACGAAATGATTAATATTTTGACCTAATCCAGCTCCCACCATGCTTTTCCATACATCAATAGGGTTACGAACTAATAGAATAATATTTGCATCAGGATAGCATTTACGAAATAACGTTAATTCATCATTACCGTATCTAACTTCTTTAAAACCAATCATGTCATGGTCATCTCTTTTTTGTTCGTATAATGAATTTAATAATACCTTTAAAGAATCAGAAACTGCTTTATCAACGTACTTAATTTCAGGATTCATACACGCAATCCAATAATTGGGATCTTCACCATTATCAAAGTAGTCTAAACGTTGTTTTATAAGATTCTCTGAATAGTGCTTTAAGTTCCTGTGTATTTGACAAAACTTAGTTAACAACCCGTCCTGTTCACCCCATATTAACGTTTCTTTTCTTACGTTAAATACTCGTTGTAACAAAGTTGAACCTGAACGATGTGTAGCTGCTGATATTATAATGTCCATTCTCTTACTTCACCCTTCCCCTTAGTAATAATCCATTCACATTAAGGCAACCTTCCACCTTACGATTTGAATCGAACATAAAAATGTCCTTCTTAACATTTATATGAACCAGAAAGGTAGGGTGTATGGTTATCAATCTTGCTTTGCTAATATTATATGAATAAGGTAAGACCTCAACCATCTCCATTTAAAAAACTGGTTAGTTCACCAGTTTTTTAAATATTATATAAGCCTTTCCACATACCCACCCTTACGTATAAAATTAATTACAACTTCGCTACATTCTTCTACTGACATATTTTCTGTATCGATTGTAATATCTGGGTTTACGGGTACCTCATAAGGAGAAGAAATGCCTGTGAATTCAGCTATTTCTCCATTTCTTGCCTTTTTATATAAACCTTTTGGATCTCGCATCTCACAAGCCTTTAAAGAACATTTTGTATAAATTTCAATAAATTCGTTTTCACCTAATAAATTTTTTACCTTTTCTCGATCATCTACATAGGGAGAAATAAAGGCTGTCAATACAACAATTCCGCTATCCACAAATAATTTGGCAACCTCTCCTATCCTTCTAATATTTTCCATACGATCTTTCCCGCCAAATCCTAAATCCTTATTTAATCCATGCCTCACATTATCTCCATCCAATAAATAGGTTGAAACCCCAAGGTTGTGTAACTTTTCATCTACTTTACTGGAAATGGTGGACTTTCCAGATCCTGATAACCCAGTAAACCAAAGCACACAACTCTTTTGCCCAAGCAGTTTTTGTCGATCAATCTTGGATATTTCCGTATTATGCCAAGAGATATTTTCCTTTATATTATTTTCCATGTTTTATTCCTCCGAACGCAAAAAAATCAGTATTATATAGCGCACTAGGTATTGGCCAAGTCACTCTGCTACATAACCTCATATGATACATTACTCGTTTCTTCCACTTCTATTCTTGTAGACCATGCAGCACTAAAAATCCTCCATGTTATCTTCGGAAATTACTTTCCCTATAAGGTATGACGCTATGAAAATTTTGATTAGACGTTTGAGGTGTTATAAAATTGGTTCTTGAATTTATCGTAATTGGTTTTGTAATAGGAGGGTTAGTTGGCTTAACTGGAGTTGGTGGAGCATCTTTACTAACTCCAATACTAATTTTCATGGGAGTACAACCATCAATTGCTATTGGAACAGACTTTTTGTATAACTCCGCTACAAAAGTTGTCGCTACTTATCAGCATATTCGTCAAAAAACTGTAAAATTTACTCTAGTTAAATATATGGCTATAGGAAGCCTACCTGCTGCAATAGTAGCAAATGTGTTATTTTACACATTTTTAGTAAATTATTATAATGAAGAACTTATTTTAGACCTACTAGGTTTCGTATTGATTACAATTTCACTAATCACCTTCGTGCAAATCGTTTCAAAGAAAACTACAAACCGATGGAAGCAAAAATCATTTCAAGAAAAAAAGCGAGTTACTATTCTAGCAGGATTTATTATCGGAGCAATGGTTGGCTTAACATCTGTTGGGGCGGGAAGTCTTTTTGCGTTATTTATGCTATATTTCTTTAACATCAAATCATCGGAATTAGTAGGAACCGATATTACACATGCGTTTTTACTAACTTTTATAACTGCGATATTAATGGCTGGATTTGGAAATATAAATTATTTATTAGCAATAAATCTTTTAATTGGATCCATACCAGGAACAATCATTGGTAGTAAACTAACATTAAATATCCCTCCCAACTATATCCGAATATGCATTGTTGTTATTATCCTCTTTAGTGGTTTTAAACTAATTCTTTAGTATTAATTTGGATAGGTAAAAACACAATACTACTTTTATAGGATTGTAATCCATGCAATATGTTCCCAAAGGAATAGTATATGATGAAATGGAAATAAATAAATTTCTATTTAATAAAAACTTTAAGGAGGAAAGTTTATGGTAAGAATTGCAATGATCTCAGGAAATGCGAATTGCCCCCCAAATAATCCACTTTTATCTGCAACTGTAACAGTTGAGCAGGTAACTGACTTTTGCGTTAGACTAACAATAGAAAATGATGAAGATAGCGCTGGATCTATTGGTTTCTTCTGTCTAGATGTCAATAATACAGGTGATTTCGTGGTTATTGGTCCTGGTCAAGTACAAGTTCAATGTCCCGGTGCTTGCGATATTAATGCGAACATTTCCAGAAACTTTACTAGTGATGCAGAAAAAGTTGATCCTGGTGAAGATGCAGAATGGATTATTTGTTCAGATGAACCACTAACAGAAGAACAATTTGAAAGAGTAGCTTTGTTTTTCCAGGAAATCGAAGGATGCCCTGAGGAAGATGATAGTGAATGTTTAGCAGACAATTTCATGGATATGACAACTTCAACTACTAGTTCTACAACTTCAACTACCAGTTCTACTACTTCAACTACTAGTTCTACAACTTCAACTACCAGTTCTACTACTTCAACTACTAGTTCTACTACTTCAACTACTAGTTCTACTACTTCGACTACTTCGACTACTAGTTCTACAACTACGACCAGTACAACTACGTCTACAACTTCAACTACCACCACGACAACAGTTTGTCCTATTCCAAACCCACAAACTTGCTGCCAGCATGTAGTTGAGTTTAAAACACAAATCGTACCACCAACATTGGGAGGAATCGAAAACGTTGAAACGGATGTATTCTTCTCCGATCCACCTGTAGTGGAAGATGTTTGTCCAGAAAAAGTAATTATCTGCGGTAAGTTAACTAAAGTAATCCGATATACAGCTGTTGCTGATGATGGAGCGCAAACACAAAATATGTTGACCGACGAAAGATCCTTCCAATGTGTCATTGATCGTGATGATGCAAACGAAGGAGACGAATTTGATGTTGTTGGATTTGATGTATTATGTGAAGGAACTCCTAGGTTACAAAATAGAGGAACACGCCCAGTGGGAGCATCATCAACTGGAACAGTGAATGTATTCTGGAAGCTACTTGAAAAAGATATCATTAAGGTTTGTATCCGAAAACACATTTAATGAAAGTTCCCTATATGGGAACTTTCTTTTTTTATGCCAGCGCCAATTTTGTTTTTTCCTTACCTAATTATTGTTAATCATATTTTATATGCCATCAGTAGAACAGGTTTAAAAACCTGTTTCATCCGTCCAACAATAACTTCAATTCCTGCATCTTCAAGTTCCTGAAACAACCGGATTAGGATCGAGGGTGGCAATAACCATTCTTTTTAATCCTGCTTCTCGAATTGCAACAGCGCATGGACCGGCTCTACCATAATGAGAACAAGGCCAAAGAGTGGCATAAATAGTGCCACCTCTTGCCTTTTTACCTGCCATACGAAGCGTATGAATTTCAGCATGAGGTTCCTCCGCTTTAAATGAGTACCAATGCCTACTGCTCGATTATCATTAACAATCACAGATCCAATGTTTGCCCATTCAATCCCTGTACATTTTATAAGGCCAAATCCATATAGTATTCGTGGCTAGTCATTACAACAAGTTTCCTCGTCTTTGATGTGACCGGCACGATTTACTTTTGTCTCTAAATATTTTTCATTATACTCAGACCTATCTCCCCATAATGCCTCTCTTCCGGATACGGGTAAACCAGCTTCTCTTAAAGCCTTTAACTTTTTTGGATTATTGGTCAAGAGGGTAACAGGTTTACTTCTTAATGCTTTTAATACCGCTATCGCATCGCTATAATTTCTGGAATCATCCACAAATCCAAGGGCTTCATTTGCCTCAACGGTATCATAGTCATTTTCTTGGAGGATATACGCCATTGCTTTACTAAATAAGCCAATACCTCTTCCTTCATGATTCGCTAAATAAAATAATGCACCAGCTCCATGTTCCACAATACTACTCATTGATTGTTTCAATTGAAATCCACAATCACACCTTTTGCTTCCAAATATGTCTCCAGTATGACAAATAGAATGGAAACGAATAATCGTATCATCGCCATTTTCAAAGTCTCCATAAACAAGGACACTGGATTGTTGAAGTTCAGCTAAATTAATGGAAGATAATTTATCAATAATTCTTTCGTAATCCTCCGTTACTTCTTCACAGTTTAGCCAGCAATACCATTGGAAAATAACTGTCTCCCCATACAAATTAACAGGAAGTCTTATAGGCCCCACTAAATAAATACCGCCTTTCTCTGTTTTAATTAATCGAATTTTATCTTCAAGTATCGAAAGAATCTTTGGTTTGATTTTTACTTGTGTCATCAGTTTTCCGCCTTTTTTTACTAGTTTGTAGTATAGGTTGTTTTTTATATAAGGAAATAAATGGTTATTCCTCTATTCAGCCATTTCACTTTTTAATGTATTTCCTATTGCATAATGATTTTTTGGTATTTCATTTACAATAACCCGAACACTAGATAAAGGTACTCCAAGTGATTCGTGAACAGTTTGTGCAACATCACGTATACATGTTTCAATCGTTTCTTGTTTTCTGCCTTCAAGTAGATTGATTTGAATAATAGGCATTTTTACCCTCCTTTATCATTTGCAAAAAGAAAGCACTACCTCTGGAATAGAAGTAATGCTCCTTTAGCTACATTAGTTTACAGTAGTTGTGTTCCCGATTTTTTTCCTTTTAACATGACTTGATCAAGAGCATATGCCTTGGAGCCGTTAACCGCAATAAATACTGCCATTGCTAAAAATGCTAAATCAAGTTCATATCCAGCCATTTGACCATTTCCTAAAAAGCCAACAGCTAGTTTTACTTTTAGGATAGATCCAACCATAAGTAGAACTAATAAACCAGAGACAATTCTACTAAAGAATCCAAGTACTAACGCAATTCCACCAATGAGTTCTAATAATGCAACACCGTAAGCTAAGAATCCTGGTAATCCAATGCTATCAAACCAGCCAACTGTATTTTCAATTCCACCTTGAAATTTCACTAATCCATGAACAAAGAATGTCAAACCTAATACCACTCTTAAAATTAATGTACCAATTTCATATTTATTTATCATTTTATAATCCCCCTATTTGTTTTTTGAAATATGTTATTTTAAACTAAATTATTGTGATTCCCCGAATTGCCAAACGCTGTGACTAAGATTGCCATATCGATAACTTCGGTGTAATAATTTTGCACTCTTATCACCGTCTGCTGCTCCCATCGCATAAAAAATGGGAATAAAATGTTCATTACCATAAGGTGGTACTGCTAATTCAGCACTTGGAGCTAAGGCGTTATAGTTGATAAGAGCATCTATATTCCATTTTGTTAATTGTTCCTCTAACCATGTATCAAACTCTTGCGCCCATGGATCTATCGTTCCATCATCTTTACCCATTTTTAATGCTCCTAAGTTATGAACTGTACCGCCGCTTGCGATAATTAAGATGTCTTGTTCTCTTAATTTGGATAGAGACTTTCCAATATTATATTGCTCCATTGGTGATAAGTTTGGGTTAACAGACATTGATATAACCGGAACATCTACACTTGGATAGATCATTTTTAGAACTACCCATGCTCCATGGTCTAAACCACGATTTGTATCTAAATCATAAGGTATTTCTTGTTTTTGAAACACCTCTTCTATTTCTTTTGTAACGGAATGATCCCCAATGGCAGGATACTTCATGCTATATAATGCCGCTGGAAAACCACCAAAATCATAAATTGTTTCAAATTCATCTACCTTACTCACTTTTTGAGTTTGTGATTCCCAGTGTGCTGAAAACAATACAACAGCTTTTGGCTTCGAGAATTCCGTACCTAATTGCTCTAAAAACTGTGTATACTCATTATTCTCAATGGCTAATAATGGTGCTCCGTGTGCAACAAATAAAGATGGTAGCATGTGTCATTCCTCCCTAATCTAATCTTCGGCTAAATCTCCAAGCAGCCAATTCGTAAAATCTTGTTTATTTTCTAATGAAACTGTATGTCCTTCTGAGTAGGTTTTAAAGGTTGATTGAGCATGTATGCTATTAAAAAACTTTTTACTTTCAACTCCCCATTCATATGGTAGAATGTTGTCAAATTTACCATGTGAGATAAATAAAGAAAGTTGCTCAACTGGTTTGATGTTGTAATCTTCCTTGACGAAATCAGGAATATATCCACTTAAAGCTACAATCCCCTTTATTTTATTTCCTAACGCAAGTCCTAGCGTCATAGATACAATTGCACCCTGACTAAATCCTAATAAGTACAAATGGTTATTATCCACTTGATACTGCTCTACTGCATAATCAATAAAGTTTTGCAGTTGATTGATTCCATGATCAAATACTTCTCTATGCGGTTTTCCATATCCCTGAATTGTAAAATAAGCGTAACCCGGTGGTTGTGATAAATGACCTCTAACACTAAAAATATAAAAATGATCCTCAAGCCCATCTACTATAGACAGCATATCCTGTTCATTACTCCCGATTCCATGGAATAAAAATAAGGCTGGATATTTTTTATTTGGTTCCATTTGAGATGGTTTACGGACTTCATAAATCATTGGTGAATTCAAATCTAATTCCCCTTTCATCGTAAATTCTATATATAAAATACTATTAAAAATAAATTTAATCTATATAGATATAAAATATTCTTATTTGTAAACTTTATGAGTAAAAAATATGTTTTCAAATATGAATATTTGTTACTCATAAGATAACAAATTAGGTTATAGCTTGTCAATGTTATTTTTGCTAATATATAAATATGTGTTTATAAGTGAACATTGGAGGTGATTAAACTGGATATTGGAACTAAAATTCGCGTGATTCGCAAAAGAAAAAAAATTACCATTGCACAAATGTGTGAAGGAACCGACCTTTCAAAGGGATTCATTAGTAATATTGAAAACAATAATACTTCCCCTTCAATTAGTACATTAAATACAATAGCTTCATTTCTCGGAGTTCCCTTGCCTTACTTACTTCTGGAAAAAAAGCAACATATGCATGTAGTCCGCCAAGATTCAAGATCAAAATCAACTTTTAATAACCTGAAAATCGAGCATCTAACCTCAAAAGGTGGATTAAGAATGATGATTGTAGAATTCCCACCAGGGGCAACGATAGGGGAGCCACATGCCCACGAAGGTGAAGAATGCCATCTAGTATTGGAGGGAATAATCCTAGCTGAACAAGGAGAAGATTGTGCTATTGTTGAAAAGGGTGACTCCTTTAGCTGGAATGCAAGTGTTCCACACTTTGTAAAAAATATCGGAGATGAAAAAGCAGTAGTATTAATCTCGATTCATTCAGACACTGAGTTAACCGATGTTTTATAGAAGATAGTAGATCAGCGCATTGGGAAATTATTACCCTTAGTTGGAGGTATCCTTAACTAAGCTTTTTTCTATAAGAATTTTATAAATCTAACTTTGAAACTTTAAGCTGAGAAAAGATTAGAAAACTTGGCGTTCGTTAAAGGGAATCTTAGTAAGCGAACTTTGCTTTCTTAGAGTCCCTTATGCTCTGGAGTCCAAGTCTTTATGGCGAATGACCTAGTTGCACTTATGCAGATAAGAAAGTTTTATACTTTCTTATCTGCCAAAAAAGAGACTGCTCTAGAGTTTGGAAACTCATTGAGAAGTCTCTTTTAACCTTATGTCAGCATGATCCGAAAGTGTTAATTTGATTAAATTCTAATTATATTTTTTTGCTGGGTTCTGGCCGGTCACAAACGTATTGTGCTTTTGCCCAACCCTGTTTCACACCATGTTCGCACTTACGTTCCACATTGGCTGCCGGAACACCAGGGGTATCCTTTAACACCATCTGGGTATTCAATGCCTTGAACTGTAACACCGCCAGCCCGTTATAAACTACTCCTCGGTTACCTGCTATTATTATTCCTCCTGAAAGAACAATGTGATCTGCTCTTTTTAAACTAATTTATCAAATTCTTCAACACCCGCTTTTGCCAACTGTACATCATTTGGAACAGAGCTTCCACTTACCCAAGATAAATGACGTCTTAATGCATAAATATTTATCAGCTTTGTATGTTATAATACATAATGAAGTTTATAAAAAGTCTGCAACATTGCAGCAGAGGTTCTAGCTACACCCTCTATAAAAAACTAAGGTTGGAACTGTACCTGCCTTATAGGTATGGTTTTTTACGTTTTTTGGGTGAGTAGGATTCTCTTTTCTATTTGGAAGGAGGATTTTTTTATGGAAAAAAATAATAAAGCTGTCGTCGTATTTAGCGGTGGTCAGGATAGTACCACCTGTTTATTTTGGGCTCTAAAAAAGTATGATCAAGTAGAAGTGGTGACATTCGATTACAATCAACGTCACAAAGAAGAAATTGAAATAGCAAAAGAGATTGCTAATGATCTGAATGTACGACATCATGTGTTAGACATGTCCCTTTTAAGTCAATTAGCTCCTAATGCTTTGACACGTGATGAAATTGAAGTGAAAGATGGAGTGAATGGGGACTTACCTTCCACATTTGTACCTGGACGTAATCTGCTCTTTCTATCTTTTTCCACTATTTTGGCAAAACAAATTGGGGCAAAGCACATTATTACTGGGGTATGCGAAACAGACTTTAGCGGTTACCCAGACTGCCGTGATGTTTTTGTTAAATCACTAAACGTAACCCTAAACCTATCCATGAATGATCAGTTCGTTATACACACGCCGTTAATGTGGCTCGACAAAGCAGAAACATGGGGTCTTGCAGATCAGCTGGACGCCTTCAACTATATTCGTGAAAAAACTCTAACCTGTTATCACGGGATCCGTGGTGATGGATGTGGAGAGTGCCCTTCATGTAAGTTACGTAAAAATGGACTGGATACGTATCTGCAACAACTTAAAAAGGAGAATTCCTAATGTACGGATTTACCATCGTAGAGAACTTGCAGAAAATAGACAAAGACATTAAACGTTATGAACTAAAGTATCATCGAAAACGGGTGATAGTAAGTAAAGAATTTACGTTTGATGCTGCCCACCACCTCCATTCATATGAAGGCAAGTGCAAAAACTTACATGGGCATACGTATAAAGTCATTTTTGGTATCAGTGGTTATGTGGATGAGATTGGAATAGTCATTGACTTTGGCGATATTAAAAACATTTGGAAGGAACAAATTGAAATCCATCTTGACCATCGCTATTTGAATGATACCCTACCAAACATGAATACTACTGCCGAAAATATGGTTGTTTGGCTATATGAAAAAATGGAGAAAGCACTACGTAACAAACCAAATAAAAGCCGAGTAGAATTCGTCAAACTTTATGAAACGCCAACAAGTTATGCCGAAGCAAGACGGGAGTGGATGATTAATGAATAAGTTTCCTATACTTGAAATCTTCGGACCAACCATTCAAGGAGAAGGAATGGTTGTTGGTCGAAAAACAATGTTTGTAAGAACCGCTGGCTGCGATTACAGTTGCTCTTGGTGTGACTCCGCCTTCACCTGGGACGGAAGTACAAAAGAAGAGATTGAGAGGTTGACTGCCGACCAAATTATCACACGACTCCAACAAACTGGGGGTGACAGATTTGATCACGTAACCATCTCAGGGGGAAATCCAGCACTTTTAGCAAATCTCAGTGAACTAATACAAGCATTGCATGAATTAAATATAGAGGTTGCTCTGGAAACACAAGGTAGCCGCTGGCAGGAGTGGTTTCTTACGATCGATGATTTGACGATTTCTCCCAAACCTCCAAGTTCAAAGATGAATACGGATTGGGAAATTCTAGACTCTATTATCGCACATTTAAAAATTAATAACCGACTTAAAAATACTAGTTTAAAAGTCGTCATTTTTAACGATGAGGATTTAACTTATGCAGAAGAAGCTCACGAACGCTATCCTAAGGTTCCTTTTTTTCTCCAAGTTGGAAATGATGATCTAAAAGAAAAGGATGCCTCTAAGCTTGCAAGTAAACTTTTAAATGAATATGAATGGCTTATTGATAAGGTGGTTGCATCAAACAAACTGAATCATGTTCGTGTTCTACCTCAAGTTCATGCCCTGATCTGGGGTAACAAACGTGGAGTATGAACCGAGTAGGCATCACCATTATTTTAGTAAAAGTTAATTTAGAAACTGAAAATGGTTGAGTAACGTTCCATAGTAATTTAACAAATATTTCCGATATCATTAATAAAATTAATGATATCGGGTTTGAGACGAAAAAATTTCAAATGAGTTTTCAATTTAATTTCACTCTGTTGGCACTGTTCATTTCCCTTTTATAATACGCTGAACTATCAATTAGTTACACCAAAGATTTAATAAGCTAATCTATTTACTAAGTTATTTTATTTTAAGAAATCATTCCACCAAATTGACCTATTGATTAAAAAATAAGAAGGTTGTCAAGTTATCTATATCTGTTAATTTCGCCTCTGTCCATCCCTTAACCATAGATCTTAATATGTTTAATTCTTCGGCAATTTTGCAAAAACTGATCCCTTTCTCCCTTATTTCACCTTTAGATTACATAAAGCTTCTTTTAAACATAAATCGCGTTAAGATTGTCTATATAATGGGCTTTTGGAATGTTGTTGACCTATGAAATATATTATGTAACAATAAACCTACCTACTGGTAGGGAGGATTAAATGGTCACTTCAATTAAAATACGTGATGTAGCCCTTCGTTATTTAGCCGATTATGATTACGATTCATTTTCGTTAAATCAAATCGCAAATGATGTAGGCATTAAAAAAGCTTCAATATATACCCATTATAGAAGTAAAGAAGACATTTTCTATGCAGTCTTAATGCATTCTATAAAATCCGGAAAGCACACAATCGTAAGTTTCTTTCATGACCATCGTCAAGAACCACTTGAAAAAACAGTCCAATCCTTTTTTTATTGGTTCTTGACTGAAAGTAAAAAGAATAAAGAGTTAAAGTTTTTGCTCCGAATTATGTACTTTCCCCCTAGTAACTTGAAGAATTACTCTTCCAACTATACAGGGACTTTATTGATTGAGCTTGAACGCTTGTTAAAGCGTTATATAAGGGAAAAGATACGACAAGAAAAACTGGACTTCTCGCAGCATGAAGGAGAAATCGCACTTTCATTTATTACAGTTGCTGAAGGTTGTTTAATTGAACTTTATTTTGCGGATAAACCACGCTATGAACAGCGGGTAGAAGCAATTTTGCCTATATTTTGGAAAGGCATTCAATGAAAGGAGTTTTAACCTTGAATGGGGGAAAAATTAGAATATAAAGGTATCGTTGTTGTCATCTTAGCAACAGCGTTTTTATTTTCATTTAGTCAATTCCTATTAATTACGGCATATCCAACGATTATGAACGAATTTGATGTGAATGCAACTCAAGTACAATGGCTAACTACGGCTTTCTTACTCACAACAATTATTTTTATCCCAATGACAGGGTATTTATCGAATACCTTTACAGCGAAAACCCTCGTTGTTTTTTCACTTTCATGTTTAGTAGTTGGTACAGTAATCGGAGGTTTGTCACCAAACTTTGATACTTTAATTTTATCAAGAGTCGTTCAGGCCATTGGTGCAGGCATCATTCTACCACTGGTGCAAGCAATATTATTGAAAGTATATCCATATGAACGAAGAGGGTTTGCAATGGGACTTTTAGGAGCTGTTGTCAACGTAGCACCTGCAACTGCACCGTCAATCTCTGGTATGATTATTGATTTTTTCAGTTGGCGCTCACTTCATTGGATGATACTTCCAATAGTAATCGGCACCTTAATTTTAGCCATTTTTATTATGAGAAATGTATTAGAGAAACAAGAAGTGAAGCTAGATCTTTTTTCAATCATACTTTCTGCAATCGGATTTTCTTTTTTTATTTTTGGTTTAAGTAGTATCAGTGTAGTAGGATTTACAGACAAACAAGTCATCATACCAATATTAATTGGCGTTATAACCCTTTTCATTTTTGTGCGCCGTCAAATAATTTTATCCTTACCGGTTCTTAATATAAAATTGTTTCATAATTCCACATTTCGTTTGGCAATGATTCTTGTCTTTATTAATATGATGCTTCTTTTATCTGCGGAGACAATACTACCAATGTTTGCACAGGATGTTCTTGAAACTAGTGCATTTTTATCTGGATTTATTCTAGTACCGGGAACCGTCCTTCTATCTATCGTAACAATTATTTCCGGAAATCTATATGATCGTTATGGAGGTAAGAAAATCATCCTTATTGGCTTTTCGTGTACACTCACATCTTTAATATTATTGAACACCGTAGGCATGGAAGGTTCGCCTTACTGGATTATGGCCCATTTTTGTTTATTTATGGCCGGTTTTGGATTTACACTTATGCCACTTGTTACAGTGAGTATGAATGCATTGGAGGATGCAGACATTTCCCACGGATCTGCCATTGTAAATACTGTACGCCAATTTGGAATGACTTTCGGTATTATCGTTCTCTCGACTATTATTAGTGTTACTACTTCAACCATGGACACTTCATATGAAGTTGGCACATATTGGGGAACAACCTATGCATTTATTGTGATGGCTGTGCTAGCTTTAATAGGACTTACACTTACAATGTTTATAAGTGAAAAGAAGAAAATAAATACCTAAAGTTCTACAGCCACGTTTATTATTAAATTTTGTTCAACTTTCAATCACAACTCGTAGTACATTTAGGGTGTTCTTGCCTAATAAAAAATCAAGTCTAAAATGAAAGCATATCAGATAGTTTTATCTGCTAAGCAAATTTTAATAACATAAAATAGACTACTTCCTTGTTTTAATGAAGTAGTCTATTTTTTTAAAAAAAGTCATTTATATGACCAAATCTTTAAATGAGTGCAAAATAGATTTAACTATTTCTCAAACAAAAGCCTTACATCATACCGTCCGTAAGATGAGAGTGTGTAATACCTATTATTACGTGTATTAAAAGTGCGGTATGTCAAGGTTTTGTCAAACTATCCTGTTACATCTTTAACGGGATTTGACCGTTATTCACTGGATTGTGTTCGCAAAATGTTAGCTTTTACAAGCAAAGCATTCTGTAGTGCAACTAACCTATCTACATTTCATTAAGTACAATTAATGTTAAATTGTATTCACAGAAACGGTGTATTAGTTTTCACCTTTTTATTGGTATTCATGTTGATTCATCATAATACTGCTACTAATTACACTTCAATATTGTTAAGTTGAATTGAAAATTACCATTAATTCAATATTTCTTGTATTTTAAGAAGTATGATCATCAGCTTTGATATTGCTTTTAATTTCTACTTTGATTCTTTTGATTCTTCGATCCTCAACATCCTCAACACTCACTTTTAAATTCTCATAAGTAAAAGAAGCTCCTTTAGAAGGTACAGTCTCAAGATTCTCTATAATCCACCCTCCTAATGTATAATAGTCGCTTTTTGGCAATCGAATATTGAACTTTTCTGCAAAATTATACAATTGATATTTAGGATGAAAAGTGTAAACATTCTCACCCACTTTGGTTATTAACTCCACTTTCTCATCACGATCATCCAATATTTCACCAACAATTTCCTCTAAAATATCTTTTAATGTTACTAACCCTGCTGTTCCGCTAAATTCATCTAAAACAATTGCCATTGGGATCTTTTCCTTTTTTAATTGGGGTAATATAGATGAGATTTTCATTGATTCTAATATAAATATTGGTTCTCTTAATAATTCCCTTATATCAATATTGTCATTTGTGATTAAATGATTTAAAAAATCTTTTTCTGTTAAAATGCCTATAATATTATCATTGCTTTCTTTATAAACTGGGACTCTTGAAAAACGGCTTTCAAAAAATAGCTCGATGATTTCCTCTATAGGTTGATTTATATTTATAGCTACGATATCAATACGCGGGGTCATAATTTCTTTAATAGGCGTTTCATCTAAATGCATGGAGCGGAGTATTAATTTCCTTTCTAGTTTATCAATAACTCCCTCTTTCTCACTTATATCCAGTATTAACTTAATTTCCTCTTCAGTGACAGAAGGTAAAAAGCCTTTTTCTTCTTTGAACAACCTCAATGAATATTCTGTTAATTTAGCTAGGAGTATATTGATTGGAGTACATATTTTAATTATGATATTCATTATGCCTGAGAAAGATATTGCCAAAGTTTCTGTCTTTTCTTTCGCCAAGGTTTTAGGAAGTACTTCGGCAAAAATAAGAATAATAACTGTCATTACTACTGTATTTATTATTACTCCTAAATTACCACCAATCGTTTCAATAAATATCTGAGCCGATATAGTTGCAGCAGCTGTATTTGTAATATTATTTCCAACTAAGACCGCTGATATCATGCTATCAAAATCCTCAGCAATACTAAGAGCCTTTTTACTTCCGGATCGCCCTTCCTTTACAAATTGTTTCAACCTTATTTTATTCACGCTTGAGTATATGGTTTCGGCCCCCGCAAAAAAGGCAGACCAAACTAATAATATAATTAACAAGATTATTGAACCGAGTGGTATAGTCTCCAAACAATTCCACCTCCTGTTATTTTTAATAATTTGTTTATTCTCTTCTAGTAATTTAAGAGAGGCCGGATCATAAAAATGAATAAGTGAAATTGTCCAACTTTTCTTTACATTAACTTTTCACAGCCCTTCCATTTCCTTATATTAAAATATGTTTGTTTATTTTATTGGCATCGTCATATGTCCTATTTTCAAGCAAATTTTAAAAATATACGAACTGCAGTAAACTTTTTAAGAAATGGAATATAAAATAAACAAAAAAATTCCCCTCTTAACAATCATAAGAAGAGAATCCTTTGTCAATACAAGGCCTATCTAAAAAAATATACGATTAGATGTTAAATTATTTTACAAGTCTAAATCAAATCAAAACCGCAGTTACTTATGATACGGTTGTATAGTGCAAAATAAAAGTGCAGAGTTATGAAAGACAAAAATACATAACCTTAATTAAGGGTATTCTGATAGCGCTAGAGAGGGAATCAATCGAACAGTAAGAATGATTTTTCACAAAGCATAGAACTAGACATGATTAAAAAGGACCCTAGCAAATTTACTTATATTAAAAAAGATATGAAAACCATTGAACAGTTGGAAGAAGAGGAAGTACCAAAATATCTTGAAAAAGAAGAGCTTGCTTTATTTTTTAGAAACAGCTAAAAATAAGGCACTTGAACATGATTATCTGATGTTTCTTGTCCTATCCTACACTAGCATTAGAGTAATTGAATTGGTTGCTCTCAAATGAAGGATATAGATTTTAAACCAAACGATAAGCATTACTAAAACGTACTATAATACCAAATAATAATACCGTGGAGTATCAATTAGCCCCTCCAAAAACCGGAAAGTCTAGGAGGAAAATTGTTGTGGATGAAGATGTCATGCAAGCTTTGAAAGAGCATAAAAAGGTTCAGAATAAAGTCATTGAGCAATTAGGCGACAATTCGGTTATCCCATTGTGATTAAAACAGTAAGAGACCGAATGAAAAGACTGCTGACTATCGCGGATCTAACAGTATGTCCAAGACGATCCATGATTTGTTCGAGTGAGACACCGGCCTCAGCAAGAAGGGATGTATGAGTGTGTCTTAAACTATGCGGTGTTAAATCTACGATCAAATTACGAAAAATGTTTATCTTCATGTCACCCAAGAAATGAAAAAAGAAGCTTCCCAAAAGTTCAGTGAACTAATGAGAAGCCTCAGTTAAAAACCTCAATGTTAGCATTCCACTCTCATCTTACATAAAACCCATTCATATCAAGGGTTCCAAGGGCGAACTTACATCATGCCGCCCATGCCACCCATGCCGCCCATGTCTGGCATTCCGCCGCCACCAGCATTATCATCTTCTGGAAGGTCAGCAACAACTGCTTCAGTAGTTAGGAACATTGCCGCTACAGATGCTGCGTTTTGTAGTGCGTAACGAGTAACTTTTGTTGGATCAACGATACCCGCTTCAACCATGTTTACCCATTCGCCATTTGCAGCGTTAAAGCCAATTCCAACTGCTTCGCCTTTTAAGCGTTCTACAATAATAGAACCTTCAAGACCTGCGTTGTGTGCGATTTGACGTACTGGTTCTTCTAGTGCACGAAGTACAATGTTTGCACCTGTTGCTTCGTCACCCTCTAGTGCTAGTGCGCCAATCTTATCAAGTACGTTTATATATGCAGTACCACCACCAGCAACAATTCCTTCTTCTACTGCTGCGCGTGTTGAGTTCAATGCATCTTCAATACGTAGTTTACGCTCTTTTAATTCTGTTTCTGTTGCAGCACCAACTTTGATAACTGCTACACCGCCTGCTAATTTAGCAAGACGCTCTTGTAGTTTTTCTTTATCAAATTCAGAAGTAGATTCTTCAGCTTGTGCACGAACTTGTGCTACACGGGATGAAATTGCTTCTGGGTTTCCAGAACCTTCTACAACTGTTGTATTTTCTTTTGAAACGACAACTTTTGATGCGCGTCCTAATTGGTCAATTGTTGCGCTCTTAAGGTCTAGACCTAGATCTTCTGTAATTACTTCTGCACCAGTTAATGTTGCAATGTCTTCAAGCATAGCTTTACGACGGTCACCAAATCCTGGAGCTTTTACAGCTACAGCATTGAATGTTCCACGAAGCTTATTCACAACAAGTGTTGCTAATGCTTCGCCTTCAACATCTTCTGCAATAATTAAGATTGGTTTTCCTTGTTGTACAACCTGTTCTAGTACTGGTAATACTTCTTGGATGTTACCGATCTTTTTATCTGTAATTAGAATATATGGATCTTCTAGAATAGCTTCCATTTTATCCTGGTCAGTAACCATATAAGGGGAAGCATATCCACGGTCAAACTGCATACCTTCAACTACTTCTAATTCCGTGTTGAAGCCTTTTGATTCCTCTATTGTAATAACACCATCATTACCAACACGTTCCATTGCCTCAGCGATGAGGTTACCAACTTCACTGTCACCAGAAGAAATCGATGCAACTTGTGCAATAGACTCTTTACTTTCGATCGGGTTTGTAATACCTTTTAGTTCTTTTACTGCAATCTCTACAGCTTTTTCAATACCACGACGCACACCTACTGGGTTAGCACCAGATGCTACGTTTTTCAATCCTTCACGAATCATTGCTTGAGCTAGAACGGTTGCGGTTGTTGTACCATCACCAGCAACATCATTTGTCTTAGATGCAACTTCTGAAACTAACTGTGCACCCATATTTTCAAATTTATCTTCTAGTTCAATTTCTTTAGCAATTGTTACACCATCATTTGTAATTAATGGTGAACCAAACTTTTTATCTAAAACAACATTACGACCTTTTGGTCCCAGTGTAACTTTTACTGCATCTGCCAATGTATCGACACCGCGAAGCATTGCGCGACGACCGTCTTCACTAAATTTAATTTCTTTAGCCATATTAAAAGTCCTCCTTAAAATCTATTCTTAAGTATATTCTTTATCTGCTTTTAGCTTACGACAGCTAAAATATCATTCTCACGAAGAATTAAGTATTCAGTGCCTTCATATTTCACTTCAGTACCAGCGAATTTTGAGAAGATGATTTGATCTCCTTCTGAAACTTCAAGTGCTACCTTTTCCCCATTGTCTGTTACGCGACCTGAACCAACTGCAACTACTTTACCCTCTTGTGGTTTTTCTTTTGCAGAGTCTGGAAGTACAATCCCGCTTTTTGTTTTCTCTTCTTGTTCTACAAGCTCAATAACAACGCGATCTCCTAGTGGTTTAATCATGTAGACAACCTCCTTAATTCGGTATCTTTTATTTTTTTATTTTTATTAGCACTCGTTCGTGTCGAGTGCTAATTCCAATTTTAATAATAAATAATCTAACGAAAAATTGCAAGTATTGAACACAAGTTTTGGAAAAAATATTTTTTTGTACAACCCACAGTAGCTATACTATTATAACAACGTCACTAAATATGATAAAATATTTAGTAGTACATTCTATTTTACTTTGAATGGGTATCGTAATACATATTAGAAATTCTAATAGACTAGGTATTCGATACATAAACTATATAAATATGAAATGTTTAAAGGGGTCGTTTAATTTTGACAAAGCGATATTGGTATGTCATTTTAACCTATATCATTATGCAATTCTCGGGAATCATCTTTTCCCCTATACTTTTAATACTTTTTCCTATAACACAATTTGAGGCGGTTGTTTATTGGTCCATTTTTAGTTTTATTGCAGGACTAGTCGTTGTACTATACTTAATGAAACCAGATATGAAAAAGACCCCTTCACGCAATGACCAGCGTTCAGGAAATCTTGTGTTATGGTCCATTCTAGGTGTGTTTATGGCTTACTTTGCTCAAATTTTTGCCGGTATTATTGAAATGCAGGTGTTTAATATTGAGGCTAATTCAGAAAACACACAATTGATTATGGAAATCGCACGTGCTGCACCTATATTTGTTGTCGTTCCCGCATTGGTAGCACCTATTTTAGAAGAGATTATTTTCCGTAAGATAATCTTTGGTGGACTTTATACTCGGACAAACTTCTTTATCGCTGCGTTATTATCTGCGTTAATCTTTGCATTGATACACGGGGAGCCTGAACATCTTCTCAGGTATGGTGCAATTGGCTTCGTTTTTGCCTTTTTGTATGTAAAGACAAAACGAATTCTTGTACCGATAATCGTTCACATGGCATTAAATACGATGGCAGTAATTATACAATTCTCGTTATCACCCGAAGATATCGAACGGATGCAGCGTGAGTTAGAACAGTTACAAATGATTTTTATTGGAGGCTAGCACATTTATGAAAACAACACCAAAGGGTATGGCGATCGTCTATTTCCTATTGGGGATTCTCTTCACCTATATTGCCGTTCAAAGTGCAGAAGAAACGATATGGAATTTCACCACAATTATCTTTGCTTTATTTGCAACACTTGATTTCGGTGTGGGATTACGAATGTTTACGATCCATATTCGTTTAAAGAAAAATAATAATAAAAAGGAGTAGCATCTATCTAGGAGGCTACTCCTTTTTGTTGCAATTCTTTTGTACCTTTTAATAAAAAGGATAATGGAACGACTACTAATATACATACACCCGCTATCAGGAATGCCTCGTTCAATGCATGTAATGTTGCTTGTTGCATCTCGATGTCTCTTGTAACTAATTGTGCTCGACGCACTTCATAGTATATGGCAAAAAATACAATACCAAAGGATGAAAATATTTGCCTGATAACGTTATTCATAGCAGATCCTTGTGCGACTTGAGCATCTGGAATAGCATTCATTCCGGCTGTAGTTGCTGGCATATTACACATTCCAAGTCCTGCACTGCGAATACTGTTCATTAACAAAATAAACCAAAAAGAAGTCGATAATGTATTAAAGCCAAGAGCTAAGGTAAAACCACCAAGGATTACTAATCCGATAGGAACAACATATTTAGGTCCCTTTTTATCTAGAATTTTCCCACCTAATGTCATAAATACACCACTCAACAATGCTGCAGGTAAAAATAATAGCCCTGTTTGAATCTCACTTAGTCCATATACTTCTTGGATTAGAAGGGGCAGTAGGAAGATACCAGAAAATAGACCAATTGAGGAGGTTGCGGTAACGACAATCGAAATACTATAGGTTGGTATTTTAAAAATCCCTAATTTAAGTAATGGCTGTTTCTGTTTATTTTCATATTTCACAAACATCACGATCAGTATAAGACCTGTAATCATAAGAAAAAGACTCAATGGTGATAGTAATAAATCTAAGGTAGAACCACGGCCTAACGCATAGAGTATGGCTCCAACACCAGTTGTAATTAAAATAAATCCTAAAGAATCAAATTTTCGTTCGGGATTTTGAGCAGTAGATTTTAAGTATTTTGCCGAAAAAAGTAAACCAGCTATAGCAAATGGAACATTAAATACAAACAAGAATGGCCACGAAAAGTAGGCAACAACTATTCCGCCTATGGTTGGTCCAATAGCTGGGGCAATCATGGCAACCACACCATAGATCCCCATCGCAAGTCCACGTTCTTCTCTTGGGAAGGCATTAAAAATGAGAGCCATAGCAATCGGCATCATTAAGCCACCTGCTACTCCCTGGATTGCTCTTGAAATAATAATCATTACTAGACTAGTAGACAATGCTCCTAGTAGTGATCCAATCATAAAAATAGCCAATCCGATTATATAAATACGCTTCTTTCCAAAGCGATCACCAAGATAACCAGTTAAAGGCATGATCATACCCATGGATACCATGAATATAGTAAGTATCCAGCCTACCGCTACAGCGTCAGCCTCAAACAAATCCATAAACCTTGGTAATGTGGGGTTTAACATACTATTATTTAAAATAACCGTGAACGTACCAGATAGAACGGCCATAACCACTAGCCATTTAGGATGTAACTTTCTCATATGCCCCTCCATATATCCCCTGTTTATTTCGAGTAACGAATTAATTTTCAGTATACCACAGAAGACCAAAAGCGCAAGTGCCTGTTTAGCGACGTATGGACTAGACTGAACGAACAAAAGCTAGAAGCGCCCGTTTAGCGACGTATGGGCTGGACTTATCCGCATGAGATAAAGGAAACACGAAGAGCGGTAGCGATTCGATGTTGACTTATCGTAAGGAGGATCAGGAAGCCCACTAACAGCACGGGCGCTGGAGCTGGACGTGGCTTAAGCAGTAAATAAATTATCCACAGGCTCCTAATTTTATAATTTCCTGACAACAAAAAAAGAGACTATTTTTATAACGGGTTCCGTTTCCTATCACAAACACTAAATATGTAATGTAAAATGACTATCAATTTGTATGCTAATTTGATGGTCATTTTTTGTTGGTGTACTAGTATTCTGGGTTTAATATCCATTAAAATTGTAGTGTAATTTGTACCCCAATTTGTTAGGTAACAATAGCCAGTGTAAGTCTACATTTTGACCTACAAATTCGTATGAAAATTGGCATACATAAATTTACCAATAAATTGGAAATTGATTAGTTTTCGCTTTATTTTACAAGGTATTCTGAATATTTATGTTAAAATAAATACAGAGTTTGTGAAAAAATGTACTGCGCGAAACGTTTCCTTATAAGTGCCAAAGCACGAAATAGGAGAATTGCTATCAAGTA
>NZ_JBHTKJ010000028.1:0-42329 GCF_042675965.1 Virgibacillus byunsanensis
CAAAAGCAATTTTCCCTTCTTTTTTGGCTCGGTAAATATCTTCAGTTGTCTCAGCTCGAATTACTAACTCCTGATGAGCAAAATCACTGTAGCGGATTCCTAAATCATGGAGAACATCATTCCATTTCCAACCTGCATTAGAAGTAATGAAGGCTGTTCCATCCATAAAGTTCTCAAAAACAACATCTAAGCCTGATTTACTTAGACCCTCATACCCGGTCCAATCCCTTCCTTGCCTTCTGAACTCAAAAATCTGACTGAGATCATCAGGTGTAACAAAAGTATGTTCATGAAGAGAAATAACTAAATTTTCATCCATAAACTTTTCTACTTTTTCTTCCTCATCTTTAGATACAGGATACATAAATGGCTCAACACGGTCATATTCCCTTGCTAGTTTATAAGGTTTATAGTCTTTCTCCTCTTCTAGATACGAAAACGAACGATAGCCATCATATTTCTTCGGTTTTATTGGCATTCTATAATCTCCCTTCCCTCTTTTTTTACTATGGTACGTCTCTTCATGCTTTACGCTTTCTATAGGCAAGTGATTCTTTCTTTTTGATACTTGTCAGATAACCTATTGAATTCACACCAATCGGTTTTACATCCTGAGGAATTTTCAAATGATCCTTCAATCTTTCTTCATTAAAACCAACTACCCAACTGGCGAGTCCAAGATTTGCAATAGCAACGAGTAAATTTTAAGTAGCTGCTGCAACATCAATAATTGACCCAAGATATCCCATTTCACCATACCTTGATTTTGTGCGCTTATGGTTGGCACAACAAACAAAAACTACAGTAGCATCCTTAATCCAATTTTGATGGTCCCTCCCTTTGAGTGATAACCTAGATATGTACAACGAGCTAACTTTTCTTTCACCTCCTCAGTTCTCACAACAATGAATTCCCAAGGGCATATTTCTGTTTGATGGTGCTGTTGTTGCACATTTCAGTAACAAATCAACCGTCTCTTCATCAACAGGTCGATCTGAATATGATTGATCGCTGACACGACTATCAAAAACATCTTCTTTCATTATCAATCATCAACACCCCCTTTATGGACAAAGTACGTATAAGAGAACCGAGGTGGAAGTTCTGGTTTATCAACTGGATGACTATGGTAACGACAGCAACCGGTAAATAAACTTTTGGTAATTGAAGCACCTTTCTCAACTGAACAGAATCAAATTCTCGAACAACCGAAGTTCCAAGCTTTTCTAATTGAGCTAGGATGCGTAAGTTTTGCAAGACAGAAAATGTGTCATCTAATGCAACTTCCCTACCAATCTCACTCAAGCATGCATCTGCTCTTCTAATGCCATTTAAAATGACACAGACATAAAGAGCACCCTTCAACCAAGACTGTCCACTTTCTGTTCCTCCTGTAAAGAATTCTAAGATTTTCACCTCCTACTTTAGTAGCATACAGAAGATAAAATGTATTCTGTTTATACCAATATTCTGAATTTTTTTGATAAAAAAATTATGGCTACTTGCGTGCATCAAAAGTATTAGACTATTTATGTACTTCTAATAGAATACCGGTACAATTCTATAGTTGAAGAAGTAACTACTTCAACAATTAAGTTAAAGGTTACAAACTGAAGGATTTACAACACCACACATTTTTTAGAACATCTTGGTCCATTAATCGTTGAACACAATTACTCCGTTGCAACTCTAGCATCAAATTGATCAGCCAACTGCGTGTACAATTTTTAACCGTCTTTTTGCAGCTCCTTTAATAATTTGATATTTAGAAAGGTATATCTACTAATTTTGTATTGTTCTTAATTATATACATTTTTTATAAAAAATCAATAAATATATTAAAAAAATTTTATGTAAATGCTTAATTTTTAAAAAAATTTTACATGATGGTAGATTTTAGAATAAAAAACTCGACCTTTAATACTAAATATAAAAGCACGAACCAAGACAAACAAACGAAACCGCCTATGGCGAGGAAAATAAAGATCCCGTTGCAATCGAAGGCATCGCGATTATCTTCCTGTGGCTCGAGCTGCATGATGTTGGCTCCTGTGTTTTGATAGAGGGAACCTGAGAAGGAATGAAATTCATGAAAATAGTTTGGTTGATAGCTTTCCTTCACGTCATTTGTATCCTCCCAGAATCCAATGATGGAGTGGGGGATCTTCAGTTGTTTTAATACTTCATGGAATAGTACGCGATCCCTCGCTTTGTTTCATCCATTTTATTGTGCATGGAAGCGGAACAGTCGATAAGCGGGGTGAGAGCAGCATCCATATCTTTTGATTCGTGGATTTTCATCCGTAATAACGGGCAATAATTTTTTGGAAAGTCGACCGATGACTAAACCTTTCCGTGGTGCATTTCGCTTGTGCTCCAATACTTTTTCGATGGTGGTTGCAAGCTTTCGTTTGTACGTTTCGAATGTGCTGACGGTGTGCTTGTAAGCAAGTTCATCTTCTCGGGTTGGAGATTCTGCTTTTTTCTAAGGAATTAGCAACCAGACGAGAGAAGAACAAATTCCTGCTCGTATTCTCATACGGCGAACCAGCCGCTGCTGATTATGATCAGAATGGAATTATCGACACGAACATCGCCGTATAAGAAGCACGCAAAAAAGGCATCGATGTCATCGGAATGTTTCTCGCTAATGGAGAGATCGATGAACGAAAAGGTGAAACGATGCAAAATATATACGGAAAAAAACAACTAATGATTCCAAGTGTTAAGGAGTTACCTGAACACTTTGCACCGCTTTTGAAGAGGTTGTTGTTGCGGGTGGTTTAGGAGGGAAAAAAGGGGTGGAAATACCTCTAGTAACTTTTTCAGGATCAATTCTATTTTTCACTATTATTTTCCTTTCCATCCATCTAAATTATTTATGATAGCAATGTGTAAAAAAAGATTAAATCAACTATTTAAATTAACTAAGATGCACATCTATATTAAAAAAATTCAGTAAAATAATTCTCGCAAATTTATTCTCCATAATAAACATATCCTTAAATTAAGAATATTAATTCGGTTATTCATTTGCTGTATTATTTAATTAATATTCAAAGAATATTTAATAAGGATAAGCTTATAGAGTATGAAAAATGAAAAGTATAATACAATATTTTTTTGGGTTTGCATTGAATATTACGACAGCGGTAACAACTTACCTCACTAATTGTAATTTGTGAATATGCCATTCCCTCTTTCCTAATATCAACACGATTAATTCAGTATTAATTCCTTTGCCTTTTTCTACAGGCATTAAGTATATAAATAATAATTAGAGACACCATAATTTTTCCAATTGGTATTTTAGCAATCAATCATTTACCCCTTCGATGTTTTCAATCTTTTCATGCCACCATGATCGAACCATTCTGGCTGTAGATTGTTATTCTATTTACAGGGTCATGTTAAAACTAAGATTTTCAATTTTATTTTTTATAAACTTATTTTTTAGTACTATTACATCAATTTCCATAATTTGATCTGATTCTTTCTGATTACCAACAGTTTTAGGGGAAGTTTGAACTTCCCCTAAAACCGTTTCATACTTCCTTAACTCCTCTAGCTACTGCCTCTTAAACATCATTAAACAAATGACAAGCCACGTAATGATTTTTTGTGATTTCTCTATTAACTGGGATTTCCTTTTTACATATATCCATTACATATGGACATCTTGTATGAAAAACACATCCTGATGGAGGGTTTAAAGGGGACGGAATCTCCCCCTTTAATATAATCCTTTCTTTCTTGAACCGTGGTTTAGGATTAGGTACAGCTGATAGCAGAGCTTTGGTGTACGGGTGATAAGGTGTTTCAAATAAGCTATCGGTAGATGCTTCTTCAACGATTTTACCCAAATACATAACCCCAATTTTGTCAGATATAAAACGTACAACGCTAATATCATGAGCTATAAATAGATAAGTTAGCTTTAGATCTTGCTGTAAATGTCTTAATAAATTGATAATTTGAGACTGAATTGACACGTCAAGAGCAGATACTGGTTCATCAGAAATAATTATTTTCGGATTAACCACTAATGCCCTAGCTAGGCCTATACGCTGCATCTGACCTCCTGATAATTCATGAGGATAGCGGTAATAATGATCAATTCCCATACCTACTTTATTCAGGACTTCCAATACCTTATCCGTACGTTCTTTCTTGTTACCGATAGAATGTATTGCAAGAGGTTCTTCTAGGATATTTCCAATCCGCTTTCGTGGATTTAGTGAGGAATATGGATCCTGAAAAACCATTTGCAAGTCTTTTCTTACTTTCACTAACTCTCTACTATTAAGCTGAAAAAGATCTTTGTTTTTATACATAGCCTTACCTTCAGTAGGTTCTGTTAAACGTAAAATACTCTTTCCCAAGGTACTTTTACCGCACCCTGATTCACCAACTAGACCAAATGTTTCTCCCTCATATAGTTTTAAAGACACATCATCTATAGCTTTAACTTGTTCTTTTGCACCCGCAAATATATTAAGACTCCCTTTTACAGAGTAATATTTTCTTAAACCATTTACTTCTAGTAACGGGGGTTGTTCTTTATGGCTCTGAAGGGACATGTTTTTCCTCCTCTGTTAAAGAAATTTTCTCTGCATGCCAACATCTAACTTTTTGACCATTACGATAATCCCTTAGTTCAGGTTCTTTTGTTCTACACAGTTCGTCAGCAAATTCACATCGATCAGCAAAGCGACAACCATCAGGAATATTATTTAGTGAAGGAACACTGCCTTCAATAACATGTAATTCATCTAAACGATTACTATCTAGTTGTGGTATAGATTTCATTAATCCTATGGTATAAGGATGAAGTGGATTATTAAAAAGTGTATCAATATCTGCCTCTTCAACAATCTGACCAAGATACATAACTACGACTCTAGTACATATCTCTGCAACAACTCCTAAATCGTGCGTTATAAATATGACACCCATTCCAAGTTCTTTTTTTGACCTTACGATTAAATCCAATATTTGGGCCTGAATAGTCACATCTAATGCTGTAGTAGGTTCATCAGCAATTAATAACTTGGGTTGACAGGCAAGAGCCATAGCGATCATAATCCTCTGTCGCATACCACCAGATAACTGATGCGGAAATTCATTAATACGCTGTTCAGGTGCTGGAATTCCTGTAATTTTCAACATATTAATTGCTTTTTTATATGCTTCACTTTTTGAAACATTCTGATGTAGCAAAATAGATTCAACAATTTGGTTTCCAATTGTATAAACTGGATTTAGAGAACTCATTGGGTCTTGGAAGATCATTGCAATTTCGTTTCCACGTATACCTTGCATTTCTTTTTTGCTACATTTCAGTAAATCTTTACCTTGGAAGTAAACTGAACCCTCATACTCGGCAGAATACTTTTCATCAAATAGCCTCAGTATAGATTGAGAGGTTACACTTTTCCCACAACCAGATTCACCTACTACTCCCAATATTTCCCCTTCATCCACTTGAAAACTCACACCATCTACTGCAGTGACACGCCCACTTTCAGTTTTAAAATGGGTCTTTAATTCATTAACATCCAGAAGATGTTGTTTAGACATAATTAACACCTCCCTTTATTTTTTCGTATTTTTAATGTGAGGGTCTATTAGGTCTCGAAAACCATCACCTAGTAAATTTAGTCCTAACACAGATAAAGCAATAGTAATACCTGGAAAGACGGTCATCCACCAAGCATTAAAAATTACAATCTTTCCATCATATAAAATGTTCCCCCAACTTGGGTCCGGTGCAGGTACACCAGCACCTAAAAAACTCAATGCTGCCTCAACAATAATTGCTTCAGCAAAAATAAAAGTAGCTTGAATTACAAGTGGAGAAATAGTATTTGGCATAATATGTCGCCATATGATCCTCCACGAACTTGCTCCTTGCGCTTCCATAGCTTCAATATAGGTTTGCTCTCGTACTACTAAAGCTGAGGACCTTATTACACGAGCAACATAAGGAGTATACACTATACTTAAAGCGATAATTACATTTATGGTCATTGGTCCTAATGCAGCCATTAAAGCAATAGCCAGTAGTATGGCTGGAATTGACATTAAGCCATCACTTATCCGCATTAGTATATGATCAAGAAACCGATAATAACTAGCATATAAACCAATTATCATTCCAAAGATTGAGGACAAGGTAGCAACAGCCAATCCAACTCCCAGTGTAGTTTGTGCTCCGTAAGCTATCCGTGAAAGAAGGTCTCTTCCAAAATTATCTGTACCCAATAGATGTTCTGCATTTGGACCTTGTAATCTATCTGATACTACCATTTCATATGGATTATAGGATACAATTAAGGGACCCAATAGAGCCATTATAGTTAAAAAGATAAGTATGGTACCCCCAGTAACCATAAGCTTGTTGGATACAAGGCGATTAATAAATAATTTCCTTTGCTGTTTTTTAAAATTATATTTTACTTCGGAGAGTTTTACTTCATTCCTAATCAAGCCCATTTCCCCCCACCTTTCTACTTGCGTTCCAATCGGACACGAGGATCAATAACTCCGTATAATAAGTCAATTATTAGATTAATAAAGACATATAAAAAGGTAACAAATAATACAACTCCCTGAATAACTGCATAGTCCCTTCTTTCAACTGAATTAATTATCAATTGACCTAGACCTGGAATGTTAAATATAGTTTCAGTAACTACTGCTCCAGCTACCAAAGTACCAAAAGTTTGTCCAATTACAGTTAAGATAGGAAGAAACGCATTACGTAAAGCATGTTTATATATAACATTGCGATCCTTCACTCCTTTTGAAACAGCTGTTTTAATATAACTAGTATTCAACACTTCTAACATAGAAGAACGTGTCATACGTGCAATAAGTGCAGCTTGAATAGCTCCCAAAGAAATTGCTGGTAATATAAGATACTGGACATGATTCCATATTCCATTACTTAGGGGTTGATAACCTGCAACTGGTAGCCAACCTAATTGCACACCAAACAATAAGATCAGGAAAAGCCCAAGTAAGAAACTTGGAACAGATAGACCTAACAATGAAAATCCCATAATAGATTGATCAACAGTAGAACCTCGTAGCTTCGCAGCAACAATTCCAAATGGAATAGCTATTAATAAAGCAATAGCTTCACCAATAAGTGCAAGGGATAGAGTTGGTTTTATATGTAGCATTATTGAATTAATCACTGAGTCTTTCATAAAATAGGAGGTTCCTAGATCTCCCTGTACAACACCAGATATCCAATTCCAATACTGTAAAAGTAATGGTTCGTTAAGTCCAATTTGTTCTCGCATTGCTTCAATTTGTTCACTAGTAGCCTCTTCTCCCAATATTACTGCTGCTGGATCACCAGGAGTTAAGTGAATTATCATAAAGATAACCACAGAGACAATTAATAAAACAGGTATGAGCGAGAGGATCCTTTTTAATATATATATATGCATTTAAAACCCTCCTCTTAAAGGAACATCACTTTGAAAGTGGTAATATCTCATATTTGATTTAACCCCATTGTTATAACAATGGGGTATATTTTTTATAAACTAGACCTTATATTAACTTCTAGTTTTTTTCACAAATCCCAAAATAGTACTATTAAGTTTATTTGTTTCATCTTTCATTACACTATGGCTACTTTCTTCTAATAATAGAAATTTGCTATTGGGTAGTTCACTAGCTATTATTTCACTTTCCTCTATAGGTGTAATCCAGTCATGACGCCCCGCAATTACAAGGCTTGGCACGGTAATAGTTGAGAGTCGTCCTGTGATGTCTAATTCTTTAAGAAAACCACCAAATCCTTCATTTATTGCCTCATAAGATCTATTTATTTTTAGTTTAGGTTGATCGTTGTTAGCCGAAGCGTGATCACGAGAATACAATGGTTCCATTACTTCAAAGTAGTAAGTAAGCTGTTCCTGTGACTCAAATGCTCCATTAAAAAGGATATCAGCTACTCTCTTTTGTTCATCTGTCCCATTTTTCTCAACGAATTTTTTAGCTTTATCCATAAATCGGTAACTAGCAGTAGTAGTAGCAAGTATTAACCCTTCCAAATTATCTTGGTATTTGAGTGCGTAATTCATCGCAACCGTACCGCCATATGAATGGCCAAGAACCCAGATTTTTCCTAAGCCAAGATATTTCCTTAATTCCTCAATATCTTCAACATTATTTTCCAAATTGTAACTTGATTGTGGGCCAGTCGCAGAAAAACCACTGCCCCTGTTATCGATATATACTAATTGAATTTCTTCAGTTAAATCATCTAGATATGGTTTAAAATAAGCGTGTGTTCCACCAGGTCCACCATGCAAAACGAAACAAACTGGTTTTTCCTTTAGTTTTTCTCCATCTGGTACGAAACCAGCCCCATTGATATCAAAGAAAATCCTTGTTTTATTTATATTTGCAAACATTTAATCACTCCTTTATAAAGATAAAACACAATCTATTAGTCTACTGACACATTCCAAAGTATTAGTCCATCTAAAAATTGAAAGTTATCTACATTATTTCGGGTCGAAACAACTCTGTTATAATCTCCAATTTTAATAAAAGGAATATTTGCTATGTTCCATTGCTGTATCTCTTCATATACAGGTTTCGCATCTTCAAGAGTAGGTTGACTTCTAAATTCTTGCACTAAACTGTCAAATTCTTGACTATCAGTCCAACCAGAATGGGGACCTTTACTAATAAATAGATGTGAAGTCGGTTCAGGCATTGAACCAAACCCCATAATATTTATGTCGTATTCACTTTCATTTTCTTTCTTTTCAAGGAGTGTTGGCCAATCGTAAACTTCTAAACTTACTACCATTCCAAGTTGTTCCAGCTGTTCTTGAACAACAATAGACGCATTATATTGATCCTCGTAATCTCTAGTTGTGATAATTCTTACTTCTTCTCCACTGTAACCACTTTCCTCTAATAGTTGCTTTGCCTTATCAGTATCATTTAGATTATACTCCTCTTTACCAGTATCACTAAACCATTGGACTTCCTGATGTGGCATCATCATATTATGATTAAGTGTATAATATTTGTCATCCGTAAAACCAGCTGTTAAAACTGCTTCCATATCTAGTGCAGACCTAACCGCTTCACGAGTAATTTCATTTGTGAATATACCTTCTTTTTTATTGGTAAGTAACACCATTGTTCCACCTGGGATAATATGATTGTTAACATTTGAATCTGCTTCTAGTTGCTCAGCATTATCAAATGGAACCGCATGTGCTAGATCATATTCACCTGAAACAATACCCGCAACCCGTGTAGATGCGTCCGAAACAAAATTAAAAACGATATTATCTACAAGCGCTTCTCTTTTTCCTGACATTCCATCTGCTTCTTCACTACGAGATTGATATTCTTCATATTTAGTCAATTGAATATACTGATCTTGTTTCCATTCATCAAATTCAAAAGGACCTGTTCCAATATATTCTTCTACACCAGTCTCCGTTTCATTTTCAATAACTTCTTTAGGCATGATTGCTGGAAAAGGACCGCTCCCCATAGAAAGTACACTTAATGTTGTTGCCATTGGTTCTGGAAGATTTAACACAACTGTATAATCATCCTCCGCTTCAAATGAAGTATCTGTAAATTGGCCTTTTCCTCCTGGTCCATCCTTCCATCTGTTCATTGAAGCAACTACATCATCCGCTAGCATTTCCTCTCCATTATGGAACTTAATTCCTTCTCTTAACTTAAAAGTAATTGTTTTTCCATCTTCACTTTGCTCGTAGGATTCTGCAAGCATTGGCTTAATGTTGTATTCTGAATCAGCTGTTAATAATGTTTCAAAAACAGGCCTCATTATATCCGAAGTTGCTATAGCTGTGGTTACATGAGGATCTAATATAGGAGGTTGTGCTGAGTAAGCAACATTAAGATCTCCGCCCCCTTCTGTTTCAGTTGATGATTCGGAACTGCAAGCTACTAATGCAAAAAGAAACAATGAAAAACAAATAATTTTGACTAATTTCATAATTATCCCCCTAGTAAAATATTTGTTATTTTTGATAAATATTAAATCGAATAGGAACCCTCAATGGGCATCACCTCCTATGTATTTATGTTATATTACTCTATTAAAAAGATTGTAAAAGTAGTTTTAATTGACTAGTAGTTTTGAGATACATTCTAATTTTCCCAATATGTTTTAACCTATAATACAGAGATGTAAATCTTTCTAACTAGTTGATCAATTTGTGATTTGTTTATAGTAATTGTAAGGTCTAAAAAGATAATATTAGAATTTTCATAGGTAACAGTTCGGCATATTACTCCTTGTTCAAGTTAAGGCTCAACTACTTTAAGAATGGCTTGTTGATTTGCAGGGAAAGGGATATTAATTACTTGCTAGGTCTTTCACCAATTCAACTGCTCCTATAAGTTCCGGAAACCGAACAATTCCCTTGATATTCAATTCCCTGTTAGTTTTAGCCCCCAATATTTACATTACACAATGAAGAAAATGCATCTATAAAGGAATTTTTTCTTGGTTAACTAATTCCATCTCCCCTTGACTAACCTGCTCAATTTTTTGTTGAAGTTAAATTAGGAAGTCAGATGGAAGAAATGTCCTTTATCTATATCGATTATATTTTCATATCATTCCCCAAAAATTTATTGGAAAATAATAAATAATATAAATAGTGTGATTTTTAATAACTTAACAATCTTTCTAAAAATAGTCAACTTATTTTACATTACAAAATAATCCTAGATAGATTATTTTGTAACTGCTATGGTTGAGACTGTCCCCGAGGAATTAAGTTATAAATACAATTACTAAAATAGATATCTATATTGTCTCACTAATTTTGGTTAGTCAAATTTTTTAAGTAATAACAAATCTTATTAGACTATATTAAACTGAGATATTTCTAGAGGCTTTATTCCAAAATTTAAATGAAACAAAATCACTTTATCCACAGGTATTTTTGTCTGTTTGTCGAATCTCTTAATTTAGGAAAATATATTATATTAAAATTCCCCCTATCTAAACGTGCGCTTTAGAAGTGCCGTTCATAGTTAAAAGGTATTTACTCCTTGTAAAACAACTTTCTGAGAATACCATGTTCTTGTTTTCATGTAACATTCACATCTAGTTACATTTAATAAATACCACATATTTCCTAAAAGTTTATAGAAAAGACCGTTATTATTGTCTTTAAAGAACTTTTAAAAGTCATTAGGCGAGGATGAAAGTAAATGAAATCAGAAGATCAGTTGATGAGTCTCATTAATGCTGCGCAAGTTTTAACTTCTACTTTGGATGTTAATAAAGTTTTAGAACTTTTGATTACGGAAATTATGAATGTAGTTGATGGTGCTGATGCAGGGGTATTATTTATTTATGAAAGTGATATAAATAAACTAGTTCCAAAGAGTGCAGTGGGGTTTAATATGAATTTTTTACAAATGATTCAACTTGAACTTGACGAGGGAATGAGTGGAAAAACTTTCACTTCTAAAACTCCTAATATTTTTACAATAAAACAAGATACAGAAATTGGAATGGCAAACTTATTCAAAAAAAATCAGTTTCTTTATCAACAGGCTTTAGGTGAAATGCTGTATCCAACGAGTACCATTAGTGCTCCTCTGTTATCTAAAAATAAATGTATAGGTGTTCTAACGATAGACAGTTATTCAGAAAATGTTCATTTTACAAATACAGACTTAAAACTTTTGGAAATATTTGCATCTCAAGCACTTATAGCTATAGAAAATGCTACATTATTTTCTATAAACAAACGTTCAAATAAAATACATAACAAATTAGCGGAAGTCTCTTTAAATCGAAAAGGAATTAAAGATATTACTAGTGCTTTATCAAGTATTATTAATAAAAAAGTAGCGATATTTAATGAATTTCTAGACTTGGCAGCTTATTCATCAATTGAATGCAAGAATATTACTAAGAGCCTAATGTTTAATAGCTATGATTTGTTAAAAGAAATAATAAAGAGAGATTATATTTCACATGAGATTATAAACGAGAAAACTAAAGTATATTGTTTTCCAATTAAGCATGACAAACTTAATATTGGTGTGCTAATGGTATTTACTGAAGAAAATTCAAAACTTGATTCTTTAGATCAGGCTGCGATAGATCAGACTATTATTATATTTGCTATGGAAATGACAAAACATCAGGATCTTTTATCACATGATTTTAATTATGAAAGTTATTTACTGGAACAATTATTAGATAACAAATTTAAGGAATTTAATATAGCCATTCAGAACCATATACAAATACAAGGTGAAGTTCAGTACATTTTTGTTAATTTAGAACTAATAGTTCAATTGGATCCATTTCCAATTTTAGACCAAAAAAAGAATCAATTCAGAAGGTTGATTTATCGTGCGCTAAATCAGTTACGATTTAAAACATTTGTATTAGAACAAAATTTAACATTTAAATTTCTATTTGTATTAGATAATTACATTAGCGAAAAAGATGTATTTGAAGAAATAGAAAAGTTTTTCGAAAGAATATTGAATAAGTCTAAGGAGTTAAATAACTTTGAATTTAGTGTGGGAGTCGGGCGATTATTTCATCAATCAATCAATATTCAAAGCTCAATTCGTGACGCTAAAAGGTGTGTAGAGTATCTAAAAACTCAGAATTATAATAACTGGTTTTGTTCTTATAGAGAATTAGGTGCCCATAGACTTTTATTAAATCAAAATACAGAAGAATTAATGGATTACGTAAATGATATATTAGGTAAGCTAATAACTTATGATAGTGAACATAAAACAATGCTAACTAAAACTTTAAAAGCTTATATTGAGAGTAAATACAATATGAAAATTGCGGCGCAGAAGTGTTTTGTTCATGTAAACACTATGAAATACAGGATGAAGGTTATAAAAAAAATACTAAACAAGACTACTCTAAAAGGAAAAGACTATTTTAATCTCCAATTGGCAATCTTTATCTTTGAATATTTAAACGAAAGTGATCAAACCCTTAAATAATATAAAATATAAGACAATATATACCTCCTATATTTCGTAACTAAAATAAAATGTTAAATGAAAAATGAATCCGAGATAAGGATTCATTTTTCATTTAACATACGTGTGCTAGTATAATTGTTTACGATAATATTCTGTCATGCTTTAAAGACAATTACGACATACTTGTGCGATTATCTTTAATTATTCCTATTTGTTCCAAACAACATCCATTTGTCTACTAAGGACAAATAAAGAACTTAAAATCTGTCGTATACAGACATAGATTCAATTTTCTAAATATGGTATATTTTCTGTAACTTAAAAGGAGGTTTTATAATGTTTGCCAAAATTAACGGTACCAAGTTATTTTTTGATGTTGAAGGTAGCAGTATTGTTCCTGTAGGAGATAAGATGATAGAACAAGAAGCATGTTTTATTTTACATGGTGGACCAGGGAGTGACCATACCTATTTTAGACCATGGTTATCGCCGATGGCCAAACACATGCAATTGATCTATGTAGATCATAGAGGTAATGGAAGATCAGAGCGTACAGACCCAACTACTTATTCAATTGAACAGATGGCTGATGACTTAGAAGAGCTAAGGAAATATTTAGGTCTAGGGCAGGTTTTTGTATTAGGTAATTCATTTGGTGGAATGTTGGCACAAGTATATGCTACACGCTATACAAAAAGCGTAAAAAAATTGATTTTAGTTACTACTACTCCTAGTGCTGATTTTTGGGATGAAGCACAAACGATGGCAGATAAAATGGCTACTGCAGAACAAAAAAAAGTACTCCCTGATTTATTTGAAGGTCGAGTGAGAAATGAAGAAGAACTAGATGAATGGTGGAAGATAATGCTTCCACTATACTTTCATAATAAAGATGAAAATCTTTTTGCAGAAATGGGAGGTAGGATGATCACAGCATTAGATGTATCTAATTTTATGTTTGCTAACGAAATTCCAAATTATGATGTTAAAGAGCAGTTAAAAGAACTTAAAACCGATACACTAGTTATTGGCGCCAAACATGATTGGGTAACACCTTTAAATCAAGCAGAACTGATTCATGAGCTTTTACCAAATTCAGAGCTATTTATTTTTAACAATAGTGGACATATGCCATTTATTGAAGAACAGGAATTATTTAATCAAAAGGTACTAGACTTTGTTAACAAGAAACCAATAACCCAGGGGGTTTAATGCATGAGTTCAGATAATATTGTTATACTAGGTACTCTTTTTGTATATATGATATTTATGCTTTGGGTAGGTTTTCGTGTATCAAAAAAATTAGCTGGTATTGATGATTATATTTTAGCAGGTCGCAATTTACCTTGGTTTGTTTTAACTATGACATTTCTAGCAACATTAGCAAATACTGCTCAGGTAATGGGACAGCCTGGTTTTTCATATGCAACAGGGCTATCCTATGTTTTTTGGATGAATGTCGCAAGTTTGACAATTGGAACCCTTTTGCTCCCTAGAATAGGTCTTAGATTAAGAGGCTTAAACATCTCAACAATTGGAGATTTTGTTGTAGAACGATTTGCAGGAAGTAAGCGATTAGAATTACTTGTTTCTGGTTGGCAAGTTCTATGGGGATTATTTGTCACAGCTATGTCTTTATTTGGAGCAGCTTTATTGGTGGAAGTTGTAACAGGTGTTTCATGGAAATTGGCAATTGTAATTATTGCTGTTGTTACCATCATATACACAGTCACAGGTGGACTGCGCGCAGTTGTAGTAACTGACTCTGTTCAATGGTTAATTATCATATTTGGTACTGCTTTATTTGTTCCGCTGATCTTCTTAGAAGTGGGACCTTTCTCTTCGTTCTTTTCCCAATACTTAGGACCTTCTGGTTTCGAATTAATGGCGGAAGGTAAAGAACTATCCTTATTTGCAGGCTTTACTGATATTTTTACTTTAGCTCCTGGACAAACTTATTTACCATCTTTACTTGCATTTATTGTTGCAACATCACTATGGATACCAATAGATCTTGGATTTATACAAAGAATGTTAGCTGCTAGGAACATCGATGAAGGAAGAAAAGGTACTTATGTTTTTCTAGGAATGCAAATATTGGTTATTTCACTTTTAATTATGTTAGGAATGTATGGACGTGTACTTATACCCGGTTTAGAAAATACAGATAAGATAATTGTTGTCTTGGCCCAAGAAACCTTACCAGTTTTTGGAGCAGCACTTTTTATAGCTGCCGTTGCAGCAGCAGCAATGTCTACTATTTCTACTTATTTAAATGCTGGAAGTACAGTTATTCTTAAAAACTTTGTAATGAGTTTTAAGCCAGACATAACACCAAAAAGCCAGTTGTTGTTTGCTAAAATATTTACCGTATTAATTTGTTTATCAGCACTGTCTTTTGCCCCATTTATTTCAGCAGGTGGAATTGTTGCAGCTGCAGTTGCAATTCAAATTATTTTGGTCACGGCTTTATCACCTGTTATTATATTAGGAGTTTTTTGGAAAAGATTAACAGAAAAGGGTGCATTTTGGGGATGCCTTGTTACTTCAATAGTAACTTTTATTCTTATGATGGCTGTTGGAGGCCCCAATGTAGCAGTAAGTAGCCCAGGCTTTTTTGGAATCCCGGTTGTCTTCTGGGGAGGCATGGTTGCATCAATATTCTTTGTAGGCTTTAGCTTATTAGAGCCATATAATCCTAAAAATATGTCTTCAGATTTTCAAAAGATATTTTCAGGAGAAAAAGCAATTAAAAAATCTAAAACTGATATTAAAATTCTGTCATGCTTATGGGCGGTTTTAATTATAATAGGGGTTTTTATGAATACTGTGGGAGAATCAGCGTTTCCACCACTAGCTGGTCCACTAGCATTTTTAACAGATGCTTACTTTTTAATCACCTCAATTGTAGTATTGATAGTAAGTGTATTTATGATTATTAAATTGGTTGGATACATCCGTAACGAGGTCTCTTTCAATGATATTGAAAAAAGAGATAAAGAGACAAAAAAAATAGGTTAACGATACAACAATAAAGGGGGATTTCCCCCTTTTGTATTTGAAAAGGTGATTGAATGATAATGAAAAAAGAAAACTTATACGAACTTTTACTTAAAGATTATAATGATGGTTTAAACTATAGTGGCGTTAAAGGTGAACGGTTAGCCAATAGACTGACTACAATATCAAATATAGGTTTGACTAAGGATGGCGGTTCGAATAGACCTGGGTTTTCAGATAAAGAAAATCAAGCAAAAAACTTAGTTAAAAAGTGGATGGAAGAGGCAGGACTAGAGGTTAGTGAAGATAATGCCGGGAATACTTTCGGTAAACTTACTGGTAGGAAACCTGACTTGAAAGCTATTTTATCCGGTTCACATCTTGATAGTGTTCCGAATGGGGGACATTTTGATGGTCCGTTAGGAGTATTGGCAGCGTTAGAGGTTGTAGAATCTTGGAAAGACACAAATTTTATTCCAAATCGTTCATTTGAAGTTGTTATTTTTATTGATGAAGAGGGTGCAAGATTTAACAAAGGACTTCATGGAAGTCAAGCTATGATTGGTGGAATAAAAGAAGAAAATATTAAATCACTTGTTGATCAAAATGGTTTATACTTTGGGGATGTACTAAAAAACCGGGGGCTAAACATACGGAATTTTATTAATTCTAAAAGAAATCTAGATAATATAGAATTATTTATCGAAACACATATTGAACAGGGGAAAATACTAGAGAAGGCAAAATCACCTGTTGGTATAGTTACAGGGATTGCTGGTCCCTGCTGGTTAGAATTTCAGCTTGAAGGTATGGCAGATCACGCAGGTAATACACCTATGGATAATCGCAATGATGCACTTGTTGCAGCAAGTGATTTAATATTACAAATAAATGCATTACCCAAAAGTATAAGCTCATCTGCAGTTGCAACTGTAGGAAAAATGCAAGTCTTTCCAAACGCTATAAATGTTATTCCGGGAAAGGTTAACTTCTTTGTTGATATTCGTGATATTTACGAAGATACACGAGATGAATTGGTAGGCAAGATAATAGATATATTAAAAATTGTTACCAAAAAATACAATGTTCATTATACCTGGCATGAGAGATTAAGGGTTAACCCTATTCCTATAAAAGAATTAATACAGAAAAAGTTAGCAACTTCAATTAAAGAAAATGGATTGTCTCCAATTTCTTTACCTAGTGGTGCAGGACATGACGCTATGGTTGTTGGAAAACAAGTACCAGTAGCCATGTTGTTTGTACAAAGTAAAGATGGTGTGAGTCACAACCCTAATGAATGGAGTTCTTTGAATAATTGTATCCATTCTATCCACGTATTAAAACATTTTATAGAAAATTATTAAATTCAAACATCATTACTCTTACTTTATCAAAAATATGAAACCTTTTTTATAAGCATAAAACAATCTGATTTTTTGATAATAGTGTAATTTTTATTTAAGCAGCCTAATTAAAAGGTTGCTTTCTTACTTTTTTATTATACTAGCAATATATAGTTGTTATGATATTTTTGTTCAATCACCTCGAAAAAATACAATCTCCTCCCTAATTTCTTCACCAATATCCTCGCCGTATCAGAAGCACGCAAAAAAGGCATCGATGTCATCGGAATGTTTCTCGCTGATGGAGAGGTCGACGAACGTGAAGGTGAAACGATGAAAAATATATACGGAAAAGAACGCCTAATGATTCCGAGGGTTGAGGAGTTACCTGAACACTTTGCACCGCTTTTGAAGAGGTTGTTGTTGCGGATGGTTAAGGATGGAAGGAAGTACTCTGTATTACTAAATCCACACAGAGTACTGTACCTAACCTATTTTCACAAATACTTATTAAAAAACAGTTGATTCTCGATTTAACAATAAATTTAATCTTTTTTCATACTAACCTTATTCATGCACATTACCCCTCCCTACCTATATCGCCCAACTCATTCTGCTCATAAGCAAATTACGAGTCAATTCTCCTGTCAGGTTAAACACTTGTAAATTGAATTCAGGGTTTTTCTGGTCGGAATAACGTTTCCATTCTTCAGCTACATATTTTAAATCTGAGGATTTAATTAGTGCTACATCGGTGTCTTCTTCAGAAAAAGCTTTTAGTTTTTGCGCCTGTGCAACAGCCTCTTTTGTATAGTCGTGGACTACAACTAAGAAGGTTGTCACTCTCATTTCATCTGAACGAATATAGCCTAGAAACTGATTAAAGTTATCTTCTGAAAAAGTGTAAGGTTTTTCTGTACTTTTGTTATCCCATAGAATTACTTCTTTAGAGCTATAGCTTACCTTCCCATCAGCGTGTTTCGATCCTTTCATGTCAACTAGTTCTATTCCTAATTTCTTCTCAAACAAATAGCGTGTGGCTTCTTCAAAATATTTTTCAACATCAAGATCTTTATCAATAACTTTATTAACACGCAACGCCTTATAATCTCTAGAAGCTAGTTCCTCATAAAAATCATAAAGTCTGGATCTATTATCTGTTGGATCAGTTAAAGTAGGTGTGGATATATTTTCGTAGTAATCTATGATGTTTTGTACTCTTTCTCCCTTTGTACCACTAATTTTTGCTCCTTCAAGGTTTTTTAATATATCGGACAAATCCCTTGTCCCAAATATATTCAGAGCAGTGGAAGGTAATATATTGTGCTTGAGAATTCGCTCTACTAAATCGTTTTTCTTGCCGCCAGTATAAATGTTTAAGTTATTTAGTATTACTTTAAGCTGATTAACGTTCAAATCACCTAGCAAAGTTTCATAAACTTCATTTCGTAATTCGCCACCCATTTCATAACGAACAACACGAGCGATTTCCTTAGGGATAATGTAATATGACGTATCTTCTCTAAAGCGTAGTATTAGTCCTCTTGATTGCAAGTTTCTTAGGGATTTCTCAATTTGTTTCGTGGTGTGAAGTTTATTACCTTTTTGAGGGAATCTACCAATTCGGCTTTCTAATAGATAATGATCTCTTTTAGATAGCTCAAGCTCTTTACGCAAAACATTTAGAATATTTATTTCATGCGTATTTAATGAGTCATCTTTTTTCCATGCTTCCATTAACACTGCACTATATATTCTTTCGTCTTCTTTAGGAATCGCAGTTTTCATATACTCATCATCAGCACTTTGCTTAACAATTTCAGTTTCCAGCTTTTCTACTTCTTTAAATAAATCACTTTCACTCAACACATACCCCTGCTTCTCCATTAAAGAAAGTAAAATCATTTCATTTAATAGTGCAATGTCTCTAATTTCTGAACTGAAAATAAGATTCCTTTTTACTCGTTCTTTATTTTGAAATTCATCGACGTTCCTTATAATTACTTCTCGCATTTCTTCTTCAGTATCCATTCTTACGTCTCTCAGGAAACTATCAACAATCCGTCCGAGATATAGTTTGGACATTTTAGGTAAGATATCCTGTAAATACATAAATCGTCATCCCCTCGTATTAATTATTGAACCGCATATTTTCAAAACCTTCTTAATAGTAATATTATCACAAAAATCAAACATACGTGGCTTTATTCAGAAAGATGCTACCAAACCTATTTTTCCTTCGATTATAGTTTTAGATATAGTTACTGATTTATCTATTAGAGTTAAAGTGTTTATAACAATTACAATCGTATTAGAAGCTAATTTAGGGGCATGACTCTAGTAATTTTATTATATATTTCTTCCTTTACCTAAACACTTGTCCAAATTAATATAGTGATCTGCTAATATATCGTGTCATTCGTTCAGTTGGACACTGCGACTTTACTCCAGAAGAGGAACAAGAGGCCTTTAATGACCTTGTAACATGGGTAGAAGAAGGAATTAAACCAGCTGGAAATAACATTTTAGACCCGTCTGTTTTTTCTGACTTCAGTTTTGGGACGCAGTTTACAAGAGCATATAGATGGTTTGACCGTTAAACTTTTCCTGATTAAGAATAATAATACTACAATCCTAAAGGGGTGGGCTTTTCAGTAGTCCTCCCCTTTTATAATTGCTAAACCCTTGTAATCCTAACTTAATTATAGCTTCATATTTCACTAGAAAGGGTATATCCTAAAATAGAAGTAATATAGAAAAAGGAGTTAGACAAGATGAACCAATCATTCCTAGCCCCCATCAAAAATACCTGGATTCTATTACGGTCCATAGCAGTAATCTCATCAAGCGTTACAACAATTGTGTCTACCATTCTTCCCATATTCTTGTATTATTCGTTCAGTTATCATAAGTTGCTCTTCATATTTCTGTTATTAGTGTTTGGGGCCTTCTTGATTCACGGCGTACTGACGCATGTATTAAATGACTTCGCGGACTATCATTCAGGTACAGATCAGAATAGCCCTGCCATTTTGTCAGGGGGAAGTCGTGTGATTCAAACTGGTATTATTTCTGCTTCTTCCCTCTGGTTGCTTGGAAAATGGCTTATTTTTTCCCTTAGTATGATTGTTATCGGCTTACTCATCTTTGATTACTTTAAAATAGCGCTATTACTCGCTATCGGTATATGGGGGGCCATTTCCTACTCGCTCCCTCCTTTTCGATTTAGTTATCGTCCCTTTATTGGCGAATGGCTATCTATGTTTCCATCTGTTTTCGTGCTTGGGCTAGCCGGCGCCTGGCTGGCGTTGGATTCAATACCGGAATGGGCGCTGCAAAATGCAATCTTCAATGCCTTGTTTTGTTTAGCTTGGGTAATGGTTCATCATATACCAGATCGAGAGGCTGATAGAATGGCTACTCCTATCAAACAGACAAGTGTTGTGTGGGCGGAAGAAAAGTTTGGAGCTGCGTTCAGTCGACTTCCTGCCCTTTTATATTTTGCGTTGGTCGGATTATGTGCGGTCTGGCTTGGAACCGATCGCATTTGGGCAATGATTGGAACGTTAGCTGTGGTGGGTACTGCCATTTTCTTAGTCCTGAGAATGCAAATAGATGATCCTTACCAAGTCTCGGCGTACGAAAAAATTATACTAATACTTGCGATGATTAATGGAGTTTGGCTAGGTATTTTCATTTAAAAAGCCGTATGATCTTCTTCCTTTATAAATGGTACCTTCGTGTTTTGGAAGATAACCTCTGCTATACCCTATTCTCCGTCTGGAAAGTTAGGCTTTTCTTAACTATTCCGGAATCATTACGTTTTTTTATAAAAATTATTACAATAATCTATTTTACTTATAGTTAACATTCCCTTAATCTAGATGAGGAAGGGGGGAATTATTTTTATGTCTTTAGAAAATCAAAACATGCAAGCTAACCCTCAAGAAACCGATGATAAAGGAGATCCTCCTTCAAAACAAAGATGGAAATGGATTGCTGGAGTTTCGTTTACGTTTTTTATTGCATTATTAGGTTTATTACTTGCTCTTATACCTGGATTTGCATATGTAGGTCAGTTAGCTTGTGCGATTATTATCGCTATTATTTACCGGCAAATTTTCGGTTATCCAGAATCCTTACGAGCCGGAGTCACATTCTCTTCAAAAAAATTACTTCGATTAGCAATTATATTATATGGTCTTAGATTAAATATTAATATTGTACTTAGTGATGGGTTAGGATTACTTTTGCGGGATGCATTTGTTATATTATTTGCAATCTTTCTGATGATTTGGCTTGCGAAAGTTTTTAAAGCAAATTCAACCATTTCCTTGTTATTGGGGGTCGGAACTGGAGTATGTGGAGCAGCTGCAATTGCTGCTGTTGCACCAATTATAAAGGCAAAAGATGAAGATACTGCAATAGGTGTCGGCATTATCGCTTTAATGGGGACTGTATTTTCAATTGTCTATACAATCGTCCGTCCTATACTTCCTATATCAGCTGTGGATTATGGTACATGGTCGGGAATTAGTTTGCATGAACTTGCACACGTTGCACTTGCCGCTGCTCCTGCAGGGCAAGATGCACTAGCTATTGCTTTACTTGCTAAATTAGGCCGAGTTTTCTTGCTCATCCCATTATGTTTCATTCTGATCTATATTATGAAGTCTAAAAGTAAAAACTCAAAGCAAGCAAGTACACAAATAGCTTTTCCATGGTTCTTAATTGGTTTTATTGTATTAAGTATTTTAGGTACTTATGTGTTTGGCCATTCTATTCCAGTGTCTGACGGGGTATTTAATAGTATTTATACATTAACAACATGGTTATTAACTGCAGCTATGGTGGGACTTGGTCTTAGTGTCAGCTTTAGTGATTTACGTACTAAAGCCATGAAACCACTGATTGCTATGACAATTACATCAGCCGTTCTCTCTGTTTTCGCTTATTTGATTGTGTAACCAGGAAAGGACCAGGCATTATGCTATCGGGTTCCGTTTCCTATCACAAAACTCAGCATTACACTTTAAAATGTTACTAAAATTGTATATCTGTTTACATCTTATTTGTAGTGATATTTGTAATAGAAAATCTCAGTTTCAACTGAACTGAGATTTTTCTTCTATTATTTTCAATTGCTTCTTTAGTTAACGGTGTACCCTATCGTAGGGAATTAACCAAATCAATCTCTGTTTTCATCACTTCTGCTAATGCCTTCGAATTTAAATCCTTTTCCTCACATAGTTTATCAATGATGTTGTGATAGTCCTCTTCATTTCGATTTTGGCTTAATTTATAAGCAGCTTGGACTTCTTGTATGTTAATTTTAAATCCAACTATACCTTTGATTTGTTTTTTAGTTTGGGAAGAAAGATTCTCCCAAAAAGCTGGATTCTTACGATCTTGTTCATATTTTTGTAATAGTAATATAAGGTCTTCTTGCAATTCCTGTTCACTCATAATACTAGCTGTTCCATATACATGGACAGATTGATAGTTCCATGTTGGTACATTTTCAGACTTATACCAAGATGATGAAATGTAAGCATGCGGACCTTGATACATTACAAGGACGTTTTCATCATTATCCTCGAACGTTTTCCATTGAGGGTTCGCATAAGCCATATGTCCAGTTATAAAGTAATCATCTCCTAGGTTATGTAATTCCAAAGGCAAATGAGTAGCAATAGATTTTCCTGTTTTGTCGTTACAATTGTTCCAAAAGAGTTTCTCTTAATAAATTCTCTGATTTCATCAAAGTCTGTGACTTTAAAATGCTTAGGGATATACATAATAATCCGCCTTTCCATAAAAGTTATATGAGTGTTTTAATCATTATGAGGTCCGTTTGTTCTTCATCACCCATATAAAAAGAGTGGTCTCCAGTTTGAACAAAACCTATTTTTTTATAAAAAGCAATAGCATTTTCATTCTTTTCCCATACACCTAGCCAGATTTTCTTTTTATTATTTTTCATTGCAATTTCCATAGCTTTATTTAACAGATATTTACCAAGCCCATGTTTTTGAAATTTGCTCTTTATATAAATCCTCTCGATTTCAAGTGATTCATCACCCATTTCTTCAGGTTGAGCACCGTTGGTATTGACCTTTAAATATCCAGCAACTTCATTATTAGAATAAACAAAAAAGAATTCTGAAGTGATCGTGGACAATTCCGTTTCCAACTGTTTTGAATTAAATGCTTTTTCCAGATAGTCTTTCATATTTTCAGGTGAATTCTGATCTTGGAATGTTTCTTTGAACGTTTCAATACTTATTTCTTGGAGTATTTGTAAATCTTGACAATTGCACTTTGTTATTTTTACAGTCATTTTAATATGTCGCTCCTTAATATAATCAATAATTTCTCTTGTTTCCCTTTTTTACAAATTCCCAGTCTTTTTCTATATTTTTTCTTACTCTTTGAAGAAGATTGAAAAGGCTTTCCTCCTCACTTTCCGAAAACCCCTCTAATGCAACGGTATTGGAAAAATCATTTTCTGTTTTTATAAGAGGATAAACACTTTTTCCTTTCTCCGTTGGAAAGAGTTTCTTAATCTTTTTGTTATGTTTATCTTCTTTCTTTTCAATAAAGCCATTAGTTTCAAGTTTTTTTACAGCACGAGCCGCTGTTGTTCGATCTACTTTTATCATCTCAGCCAGCTTTTCTTGAATGATTCCTGGGTTTTCACATATTCGCACCATGTACAAATACTGCCCTTTTGTAAGGTTATATTCTTTAAATTCTATATTACTTATAGAATCGAGTGCCCTTGCTATCATTCCAATTTCACGTAGAATTTCCTTCATAATAAACTCCTTAGTTTATATTTTTATTGCAAATACAACAAAAATGGTATCCTAAATTTACACTAATTTTATTGCATTTGCAACAAAAAATAATGAATAAGGAGTACCTATTCTACCTATGTATTAATGGATAACTTTTTTGCGGACTCAGTGGACCTTATTTCCCTTCATTATGTATATTTATCGCTGTTGTCGGACTCTGTGGACCTTATTTTATCAGTTCTAGGAGTAATAGACCGTTTTTACAAGCAATAAGGTCCTCTGAGTCCACTTGACTTTAAAAATACTGTTTTTAACACAAATAAGGGCACTGGAGTCCGCTTAAATTTGTTCGTCTATTATTCGCCCCGTTTATACAAGAAGCGACTGCTCTTCTTGACAATCGCCACCGTTTTTTTGTTAGGAGTTTCATCATTTTTCCTCTATTCAATTTAATTGTTTGTTTCTATTACGCAACCAAACTAATAAACCGAAAATACTATAATAGCAATAAAAAATGGCCATCAAATTAGCATACAAATTGATGGTCATTTTCTATTACATTCTTAATGTGTGTGATTGTTTCGGAACCCGTTAACTTTATGCCCGGTCTTATTTTCAGTAGTAAAAAAAGTTTAAATTGAAAATTACTTTTTCCATTCATCGTAATCTAAATGCTTATATTTATCTAAGAACCGTTTTGGCATTTTTAATGCGTCTTTTCTAAATGGTGGTGCAAGCTGTGTACCATCGACAAAAATGTTGAGGACTGCTGGCTTTCGTTTTGCTAATACCTCCTTTACTACTGGGCCTATATCTTCTGGCTTTTCAATTGTATACCCTAGTGCACCCATTGATTTTGCTACTTCAGCGAAATCAGGTGCATCAATATCAGATCCAACGTAACGATCGTCGTAATAGTCTACTTGGTTCTTCTTCTCAGCGGCCCATGATTTGTTGTTAAACACACAGGCAATGACAGGAATACCTTGTTCTACTGCAGTACTAACTTCGTGTAAGCTCATTCCCCATGCGCCATCACCGATGATTGCTACAACTGGTGAATCTGGCTCTGCTAATTGGGCTCCAAGTGCTGCCGGATATGCAAATCCTGTATTACCAAATGTGAGCGCGGCAATGTGGCGTCTAGTCTGGTTAAATTTTAAATACGCATTAGCAGTTGATGATACGTTTCCAATATCGGATGAGACAATTGTGTCCTCAGGCAATGCTTTTGTTAATTCTAACAGTGCACGTCGTGGATTGATTGGATTACCATCTTCCATAGCTAATTCAACTAATTCTTGATCCCATTCGTCTTTCAACGTGCTAACTTCTTCCAAGCGTTCTCGTTTTTTCTCTGGTGAAGCATATGCAGCTTTTAATTGATTATAAATTTCATCACTGCTTGCCTTTGCATCTCCAATAATTCCAACTGCTACTGGATGTGTTCGCGCGATTTGACGCGGGTTAATGTCGACTTGAATGATTTTGGCGTTCTTCGGGAAATAGTCGATATCATAACAAGGTAATGTTCCAAATACAGATAGTCTCGTTCCAATTGCTAGAACAACATCTGCTTTCTTTAACGTATGCATGGCAGCTTTGGATCCCATGTAGCCAATCGGACCAACTGCAAGTGGATGATCTGCCGGAAATGCATCATTGTGCATATAGGATACAGCTACAGGCGCTGTTAGATGTTCCGCTATTTTCCTGACTGTATCAACTCCGTCTGCATCAACCGCTCCACGACCTGATATGATAACGGGATATTCGGCATTTTTAAGAAGCTCGACAGCATTCCGAATGGATGCAGGGTCTCCGGCACCTCTTTTATCAGCACGGTATTGGTGTGGTTCAAGAATTTGATCTTCTAACTCTCCATAAAAAAGGTCACGTGGAATATCGAATAATACTGGTCCACGCTCTGCATAAGCAATCCGAAAAGCGGTGCGCAAACAATCGGCTACACGGCTTTTATGGGTGACCCGCACAGTCTCTTTTGTAATGTCTTCAAAAATAGATACCTGATTCGCCTCCTGGAAACCATCCCATCCAATGGTAGGTGTCCCAGCGGAAGGAGAAATAACGACCATTGGTGTATGTGCTTGGTTTGCAGCTGCAACTGATGTTACCATATTGGTAATTCCCGGGCCGTTCTGGCCAACAATAACCCCAGCTACACCCGAGACACGTGTATACGCATCTGCCATGTGTCCAGCACTTTGTTCATGGCGTACAGGTAAGAACCGTATGCCAGCTGTTGGGAACAGATCTAACATATCCATAAATGCCGAGCCAACGATACCATAAACTTCTTTAATATTTTCTGCTACAAGGGTTTCAACGATTGCCTCACTTGGGGTCATTTTCATTTTTTGATTCGTTACTTTTCTCACTTCTGTTTGTTGTCTTGTCATTGCAAAATTCCTCCTTTAGAAAATTTGGCTTATCTACCAAAAAATAGTTGTCTAAACATGTATCTCTTTCCCTTAATTACCTGTTGGCAGATGGATTAGATTGCAGGATTCTTTTTCCTGAATAAGGCTTCGTAACGCTTCCAAAAATAATTCAGTTGTCGATTTTAAGATATGATCTTTACGAAATGCGATGTAGAAAGAACGATAAAGAGATACATCATCGATCGGATATGTCCTCAGCAATTTTAACCTTTGCTCTTTCTTGATCGCACTTTTAGAAATAATGGATACGCCTAACCCAGATTCAACTGCCGCTTTAATTGACTCCGTACTACCTAATTCCATCACCACATTTAAATCATCAACCGAAAGTCTATTCTGTGTTAAATATTTATCCACCACAGCTCGTGTACCGGATCCTTTTTCCCTAACAATAAGCGGTATCTTTTTAAGTTGATGAAGCGAAATTTTTACCTCTTTAGTAGAAAAATAGTCGGGTGCAGCTATCAGAATTAATTCGTCCTCCAAAATCGGTTCTAAAACAATTTGCGGATCCTCTATTGGTGTTTCAATTAACCCAACATCAATTAATTGATCTTTAAGTTTTTCTACGACTTCACTCGAATTCGCGATCTTAACACTTATCTGAATGAGCGGATATGAATCTATGAATTGTCTAAGAAATTCAGGAAGTATATATTCTCCAATCGTTAGACTGCATCCCATACTTAAATCACCGTGAACCGTGTTTTCATTTTGTAAAATCTCTTTTTGTGCGGAGTCAGTTAAGCGAACAATTTCTCTGACATATTTTAATAAAATATGTGCAGACTGTGTCATCTCTACTTTTTTCGTTGTTCGCTCAAATAACTTCGTGTTCAGTTCTTCTTCCAGCGCCTTTACTTGCGATGTGATCGTTGGCTGGGTTACATACAATATCTTTGCCGCTTCAGAAAAGCTCTTTTTTTCAGCTACTGCAATAAATGTTTTTAATCGATCGTAATTCATCTAAATAACCTTCCCATCTGACCCAGTCTGAATCAGGTTTATTTTAGAGACTACGAATAACAGTGCTCAGTGTTTCCACAATAAAGTCCAAATCATCCTCTGTACTTGTTAATGGTGGAGCCACAATAAGGACGTTATTTTGACCTGGTACTGTGTCACCATTCTTCCCAATTATTAAGCCTTCTTGTTTACACTTGCCAATAATTCCAGCCATTTTCAACTCGTTAAGCGGTATTTTTGAACGTTTATCAGCTACCATTTCCAAGCCCAACAAAAACCCAATTTGTCTAACTTCCCCAACATTTTCATGTCCGATTAGCTGATGAAGTTTACCCAATTTCTTTTTACCTAAATTACGTACGCGTTCTACAATGTTTTCCCGTTCAATAATTTCAATATTTTTCAGAGCAACAGCACATGCCGCTGGATGTCCTCCATACGTAGAGACATGCCTGAGGTGATTATCTTTTCCCTCTTTCGTAAACGCGTCATAAATTTCCGATTTAACAGCGGTAGCTCCTAGTGGTAGATATCCACTAGTTAATCCTTTTGCCATGGTAACAATGTCAGGTTGAACGCCTTCTGCATGCATGAAACCAAACATTTTACCTGTTCGACCGTATCCAGAAACGACTTCATCCATAATTAGTAATACGTTGTGTTTTTTGCAAATGTCTGTAACACGTTGAATATATTTAGTAGAAGGAACAATGACGCCACCACCTGAAATAAATGGTTCCATGATGAAAGCCGCAACGGTCTCCTCGCCTTCCCAATTAATCATTTCCTCAAGCATTTGGGCAGCTTTTAAATCAGACTCTTCAGCTTCTCCACCAAATATTGATCGGTAGCTATATGGCGGGTACACATGTAAAAATCCTGGCACACCTGGATCATACTTAACACGGCGATTTGCTTGTGCGGTTGCACTTAAAGCTCCAAGTGTCGAACCATGATAACCACGATAACGGGAAATGAATTTATATTTTCCGGGATTTCCTGTTTGATGGTGATATTGACGTACCACTTTAAAGGCTGTTTCATTTGCCTCTGAACCACTATTGGAAAAGAAAGTTTGATAGTTCGCACCTAACAAATCACTAATTTTATCCGCTAAGTCGATTGCAGGTTGGTGACTCATTGTTAACGGAAAATAGGAAAGCTTTTTCATTTGTTCTGCGGCTGCATCTACAATTTCCTGACGCCCATAACCAAGATTTAAACACCACAATCCTGATACACCATCAAGATATTTTTTCCCGTTCTCATCTGTGAACCATGATCCCTCACCGGACACTGCTACTGTTTGCTCAGCATCCGGGTTGTAACGGTGCATTGCATTCCATAAGCGGGATGGTGTCTTATTGACGACATTGCCCATTTCAACTTCTGCCTTCATACCTTTTCCCCCATTTCATATTATTCTTACTGCAATGCCATGCTTAATAAGTAGAAACTGGATTACTTGTAATAATAGAAGACAACGATTTATAGGAAATATTGTGCGTATTGGCTATTGTTTCGTACGTTACAAACCCATCATGTGTATTCACGCCTTTGGCAAATGCCTCGCTGGCTTCAACAGCCTTTTGTAAACCTTTATTCGCAAGTAACACACCGTACTGAATTGTATGGTTCGTCAATGATAGTGTTGCTGTTCGTGACACGCTACCAGGCATATTTGCAACAGCATAATGCAATACATCATGTTTCAGGTAAATCGGATCATCATGTGTAGTTATTTGATCAATTGTTTCAATCGATCCCCCTTGATCAACTGCAACGTCAACAATGACAGATCCTGTTGACATTTTCCTTACCATATCCTCAGAAACTAATTGTGGAGCTTTAGCACCTGGAATCAAGACAGCACCAATTAATAGATCTGCGTGTTTCACAGCTTCTTGTATAGTTAGCGGGTTTGACATTAAAGTGGTAACTGTTCCCCCGAACAAATCATCCAATTCACGAAGACGATTTGCATTGATATCAATAATGGTCACTTGCGCTCTAAGACCGATCGCCATTTTCGCTGCATTTGTTCCTACAGCACCACCACCAATGATGACAACATTTCCCGGCCTAACTCCTGGTACACCACTAAGCAGGATCCCTTTTCCCCCCTTAGATTTCTCTAAAAACTGAGCTCCAATTTGTACAGACATTCTGCCGGCAATTTCACTCATGGGAGCTAACAGTGGTAATGATCCATCATTATTCTGGATCGTTTCATATGCAATTGCGGTCACCTTTTTCTCCACTAACTTTCTCGTCAACTCTTCTTCAGCAGCTAAATGAAGATACGTAAACAAAATTAAGCCTTCTCTTAGATAGTCAAATTCTTCAGGTTGCGGCTCTTTCACCTTCATCACCATTTCTGCAGCCCATGCTTCTTCAGCAGTGGATACAATCTCAGCACCTGTCGTTATATATTCATCATCTTTAAAACCACTTTCATTACCAGCTAAGCTTTCCACCACCACACGATGGCCAGCCTTCACAAAAGTTGTAACGCCAGAGGGGGTTAAGGCAACCCGATGTTCATTGTTCTTAACTTCACGAGGAACCCCAATAATCATTACCATCACTCCATTCTCTTCAACAATAATGAGCCTAACTTTCGTATGATAGGTCTCGACGTCCGTACCAGTTATAGTAAATTTATCTATTATCTATTATATATTATATTAATATAAAAATTCAATGTTTTCATTAAATTCTGATATTTAAAAACCCAATAAGCTATATTATTAAATATAATAAATAGAAATTGTAGTTATAACTAGCCAAACTTTCGCGATAATTTAATTTTAAACATATACATATCACTGCGATAAAATGCTTCTTCCATTTCAATAATAGCACCAGCCTGGTCTTTAATAATCCGCTCTGCAATGAGAACATTCGTATGAGGCGGAACGTCCAAATAACCCAAATCCTCTTGCAGCAATTGCCCACTTGAAATGGTTTGATCTGCTTCAGCGAATTGTATACCTAATTCATGTTCCACTAAATCGTAAAGTGTAGCATTATCCAAATCATATTTAATTAACTCTTCTCCAATCGCAATTGGGTAGTAGTGTCGTTCTACCCCAATCGGAATATCATTCGCATAACGTACTCGTTTGATAAAATACGCCTCCTTAAAACCTGTCCGCTCCTGAATATGAATTGGAGGTGTTGTTTTATAATGTGTAATGAGTTTAGCTCCTGGTTTCATTCCCATATCACGAATGGTTTCTGTTGTACTACTTAAGTTTCCCAGCCAATCACGAAGCGGTTTTAACGAAACAAACGTACCTTTTCCATGCCTTTTTTCAAGGATCCCTTCTCGAACTAATAGGTTAATAGCTTCCCTTACAGTACTTCTACTAATATCATATTCATTCATAAATTCTCGCTCACTTGGAATTTGATCCAAAAATTCTCCGTCAGTAATTTGTTTTTCTATCTTATTTTTTAATTGTAAATGAAGTGGTAAATAACTTTTTTGGTCTAGCATTGGTACAACCTCATTTCAAATATTGAAATTAGTTTTTAAATCCTTCTACGCTATTACAGATTTCTACTATTAGTTTAGCTGAGGGTTAATGTTCCGACTGCAGACCTTTCAGATTCAACTTCACAGAAATAATTCTTCTTTTGATAACCTAGATTATTGACAGAAGCAAAGGTTTGAATCCTTTCATCCTAAGGATAACATTTCACATCATCAACCTTTTGAAATCTTCCTAACCCTATTTCAGAGTAAGCTATTTATTTTTTCTACTTTTTCTAGATTCATTAGTTGGTCGAACAATTTATCACCGTTTATTATGGTGGATGACTTCAAGCAATCTGAAAATTTACAGTGTAATTGGACTTTTGATAAGCATTTATTAGGCGAGCCCTTGGCATAGTAAACCTTTTCCTCAATTGATTTTCCATTTCTCATTTGTATACTAAGCTGTATATAACCAAGATCTCCAATATCACGGTTTTCTTTAATAGCTTTTGTCTCCTTAGTAAAGATCTTTGGAATTAGCTGTTGAATAATCTTACGGTTTACTTTTTCATCAGTAAATGAATCTATTTTCAATTGCTGATCGACTAGCATGGCAGCAATAACATACTGCATACTAAACTTTCCTTCAAGGCCCGTTTGAGGTTTGTTGTAAAGCAAAGCAGCTAAACTTCCAAACGGGGCGAAACAATCGATTCTTTCTACCTGATTAGGATCGATTCTTTCTCTTTGAATTATCATTTCCATGGCATCAACAGCTCGGTGGGTAGCAGAACAGCAAGGATAGAGTTTAATATCAAATCCAGGGTTCTCTATTCCCCATGGCTTACCCCATTTTTGTATGTCATCAATAGATATGTTTTTTTCATCGCCATATAGGTGGAACATACTAAGCCCAGTATCGAAAATTTGATTGCTTGCTGTAAAACCTAGATTAATAAGCTCAGCTGCTTCAACCCCATTTTTAGCTGCATAACCAACATGAAATGGTTTAGTCATCGTTCCAAAATTTAACCGCATTCCAGAGGCCATAGAACCTGCCAACCCTAATACCATTTTCATCTTCTGTTTATCAAAACCATAAAGTTTTCCTGCAGCCACTGCAGCACCAATAACCCCCCATGTAGCCGTGGCGTGCCACCCTTTCAGATAATGTGACGGATTCATGCTTCTGCCTAATTTCACCATCACCTCCGTACCTAGGATAAAAGCAAGTATCATCTCCTCCCCTGTAGATTCCCTTTTTTCACCAACAGCCAAAACAACTGGTAGAATAAGAACACTTGGGTGACCACGTAATGAAAAACTTACATCATCATAATCAATCGCGTGTCCCATCGTACCGTTAATTAGTGCGGCATAGCTTGCCGAAGTTTTTAATTGATAACCTAGTATAGTAGATTTTCCTTTACCTTGTTTGTCCTTTATCCACTTAACTAACAAGTCTGAAACAGGCTCATGATAGCCAGTAAAAATAACCCCATAGGTATCAGTAATCGCAACTTTCACTTTTTCAATTGCATTTTCAGTCAGATCGTTATATTGAACTTCACTACAAAAGCGTGCAATTTCTTCAGTGATATTACTCCCCATTTTTAATTCATCCCTTCTTGTTCATAATTAAATCTTTGTTAAAATTCTTATCAAGATTAACCACTAACATGTTGGAAATAATAATTGTTATTTCCATTTTTTTACAAAAAGGTATACTATTTAAAAAATTACAAACACACTTCTTTCTAAAATTTTTTCAATCTAGTAATCACCTCGCCATAAAAGTAAAATTACACTTGGCGATATTTTACAAATAACGCTATTGAACGTACATTGATATATAAACAGCTTTTATAAATATAATCATCCTGTTATATTTTCCTTCTAGTTCTGTTATAGCTTTAAACTATGGGCACCTCTAAAACCTTTTTCATTTTGCATTTCCTATCATTATAAATTATTATTTGAGTCTAATTACGTAAAATTATCATACAAAGATTGATTCCAAAAGAGTTTTCCGGTAATGCCACTTTTCATCCGATATTCTCATCATTTTCTTTCTTACTTTGGTTTTGTTTATCCTTCTTTTTTGAAACAATTAGTTTATTACGTAGAATAATGATTAAAACCATTAAACCAACACCTAAAATATCCGAAGTCAACCCGGGATAAATCAATGTAAGAGCTGATATTGCTAATAAAATTCTTATAAACTTATTATTAATTTCCTCTTTCCATAACCACCCTTGTATTGCACATGCAATGGCATATGTACCTAGAAAAGCACTTATGATAGTGATTATGATTGAAAGTATTGACCCTTGACCCAACAAAGCGGGATTATAGACAAACATAAACGGTATTATAAAGGCAACAGTTCCTAGTTTTACTGATGTTAGGGCAACTTGCATTGGCTTTGCACTAGCTAAGCCTGATGCTGCAAATGCTGCAAGTGCTACAGGAGGTGTAATGGCTGACAAACATGCAAAGTAAAAAACAAACATGTGTGCCGCTAAAACCGGAACACCGAATTCCACTAAGGCAGGCGCAACAACTGCCGCACTAATTAAATATCCTGCTGTTGTCGGTAGCCCCATTCCAAGTAAAAGGCTGGAAAGCATGGTTAGTATGAGGGCGATTATAAGAATGCCACCAGAAAATGAAATAATCAAACTGGCAAATTTGAGGCCTAATCCCGTCAAATTTAATATACCGATGACGAGTCCAGCTGTTGCACAGGAGGCAATTACTTCAAGGGAGGTTTTCGCTCCTTGTGACAAAGCATTGTACGTTTTTTTAAATCCCATTCGCGTTTCTTTTTTTAAAGCCGCAACCACTAAAGCTGATAAAATAGCAAGTAAAGCTGCTCTAACAAGACTTGAATGAACAATTACCAACATGTAGATAAGTACCAGCAGAGGTATGGCTAAATGACCATTCTTTTTTAGAACATCAAAAGGTTGGTTTAAAGCGGATTTGGGTATTCCCTTAAGTTTCAGTTTTGCTGCTTCAAAATCAATCATAAAAAATACCGCTGAATAATATAAAAGCACAGGAATTATAGCAGCATATACGATATCCAAGTAAGGAATCCCTATTAATTCTGCCATTATGAATGCTGCCGCCCCCATTACGGGTGGCATGAGTTGTCCCCCAGTGGAAGAAACCGCTTCTACAGCTCCAGAAAATTTAGGTTTATAACCAATTTGCTTCATTAAAGGAATAGTAAATGCTCCAGAAGCAACCACATTTGCATTCGAACTTCCAGTAAATGAGCCAAACAACGAGCTAGCGACAACTGCAGATTTTGCAGGGCCACCTCTTCGACCACCCGTTAAAGAAATTGATAAATCGATAAATAACTTCCCAGCACCTGAGGTAGCTAGAAACGCTCCGAATAAAATAAACAAAAACACAAAGCTAGCTGAAGAGGCAACGGGGGTGCTGAATATTGCATCAAGCCCTGTCAAATAACTGATTATACGTTCTAAACTATACCCAGAGTGTCCAAGTATCCCTGGAAGTCCACTTCCGAAAACTGCATATAATATGAATATAACTGCAATTAATGGAAGAATAAACCCACAGGTCCGCCTTGTTATCTCTAGAACAAGAAATACTATAGTGGATGCTGCAACAACATCCCATAAATTTGGCGAAATGCCAATCCGATAAATAAGCTGATCTATATCAATTATATAATAAGAAATGGCAGCGATGGCACATAAAACGAAAACTATATCAAGTAGTTTAAAGGAAGATTTCTTTTCATGAGTATTTGCTGGATAAATCAAAAACACAAGTATAATTGCAAACCCTAAATGTGTTAGATACAATATCCATGGATTTAGAGTATAAAATCCACCTAAAACAATAATATGAAAGCACGACATTGATACGGCTATTATTGTCATTATCATGTTTTGTGTATGTGGCAATACCCTCCCAGCACTTTCACCTTCACTAATTTCTTGTACGTTTATTTTTTCTGTTGTTTTAATGTCTGACATCATTTCACCCCTTATTTTATGTGATATTTTAGCTAGGAAAATCATTTAACTTCTCTAATTAGTTATTGCAACAAATACATAAAGTTGGAAACATAGCATCACCTCAGTCCAAAAGGGTTGTTTTTTAACAACGTTTCGTAAAAAAGAAACCGCAATAAAAGGGGAATTATTATTTTAGTCATGTAAATTAAGAAGCAGTTATAAAGGACTACGTATACTCATAATATGTTAAGATTTCAGCAAAATTAAGGGGAAAGTTGAGATTCATTTCCCCCATCTTTCCTCTATAAACTTTAGATGCTTTGGGACACTAGATAGTTAAGCAAAACTTTTTTTGAAAGAGTTATTTTACTCATCTTTAAATCATCACTATTGATGATTAATTAATATTACTGGTAGAAGATTAACTGTTCATCGAATTTTGTAATATTGAGCAATATCTATTTGTTTTCTGGAGGAATTAAGTTTTCTGGAATCTGAATCCCTTCCTCCTTATAATATTTTAATGCCCCTGGGTGCAAAGGGATATTGATTTCCTCAATCTTATTAAAATCCTCCTCTTGGGCTGACGATACAGTTGCCAATAGACCATCAACTTCTTCATAAGTAGTTTTTACAAGATTGTACACAAAGTCCTCGGATAAGTCTTTGGATGCAACTGCATAATTCCAAAATGCAATAGTGTTAATATCTTCATTATGAAAGCTATAAGACCCAGCCGGTATAACGCCAGCAGACCAGTAAGGAACTGCTTCTAGCAATTTTTCCATCTCTTCTTGATTAAACCCGACCAATGAAACATCATGAGATGTCTCCATATCCAATAAAAATGGAGCAGGGATTCCGAAAGCCCCAGAATTAGCATCTGATAGTCCATCTTTTAAGTTCCCGGCTGCTGCATCTACTGGCATTTGACTGACTTTCACGTCTTCAAGTTTTAATATATCAACTAATTTTCCAGTCGCAGCTTCACCAGTACCGCCTGGCATTCCTGTAGTAAGATGTTTACCTTCTAAGTCGGTGATAGAATTAACAGATTTATCTTCTAAAGTATTTACATGAAGTAAACTGGCGTACATTGGGAATAATGATCTAATTTTATCATGTTTTTTATCCGCCCAACCAACGCCATCGTATGCTTCTCCTGCTAACCAAGCCGTAGTAAATCCTAGCTCCATTTCTCCTGACTGAATTAGTTGAAGATTCGTACTTGGACCACCTGTAATCTCTACGGCAATATTTGAATTAGAGACGTTATCATTCATAATCTTTGACCAAGCGCCTCCCCAAACATAATATGAACCACCTTGACTTGATGTACCGAGAGTAAAATTTTTAGTAACCCCTTCATTTGTTTCTCCATCCTGTTGTACTCCATTAGATGAACAGCCTACCGAAATTAATAACAAGACAAATGTGAACATTAATAATCCCTTAAAGTTAATTCCTACTGACATTTGTTTCACCCTCCATAAATTATATTCAGTTCTTTATTCAGTTCTACCTAAACTAGGTAGATAGTTCAAAGACATCTGTAGTTCTTAGACAATTACTCTAGTCCACCCCATGTAAACAATGTACATTCATTCAAAATTAACACCTTTTGTCTATGATAAAGTTATACCATTACCAACCTGTACTTTAATTGTATATTTCATTATCTACCTCCCACTTAATGTGTTGATAAAATTTGGTTGATCTTTTCATTTAAATCAAATTTAGAATTACCAATTTTTTCCTCATAAATAGCGAGTTTATTACTATCCATCAATAAATGTTTTTCAATTTTCTCTAACTGTAATACAACCTCCTCTGGCGCTGGTCCACCTATAGTATCTCTGGAATTCACATTGGTAATTGGATCTAGTGCCTTACTAATTAGCTCTTCCGTTATACTAATACTTTTACCGGTTTTTTCTAAAAATGCTTTAGCTACCATTCCGTAATCAATGTATTCCGCGTTTAAACTTTTTTCATGTACTTCCATAACAACATTTGCTACTATTTGATGTGCCGTGCGAAATGAAACTCTTTCCTCTCTCACAAGCATGTTTGCCAACTCAGTTACAGTACTAAAATTAGCTTTCGTCCTTGATAACATTAGATTATGATTTACCTTTAACGTTTTTAGAGTGGGTACCAACACCTCAACAGCAATTTCTATTTCATTTAAGGCATCCCAATAAAACCTCAAACTTTCCATACTTGATTCTCGTGAGTGTGTATAAGATATATTTTTCAAACTACTAATAGCGGATACAAAAGCCCCTTGAAGGTGTGCAGCTTTAGCTTTAACATGCTCAAGAGTAATTGGATTTTTTTTCTGTGGCATAATGCTACTACAAACTGCAACAGAATCGTCCACTTCAATGTAAGAAAACTCATCTGTAGACCATGTATAAAGATCATGGCAAAAGCGACTTAAATTAACCATAAAAATATTAAGAGAAGACAAAATTTCTAGTATATAATCTCGTGATGCGATACCATCGAGCGAGTTATTCATTACGGAATCAAAACCCAACCAATATGCTGTTTGTTGTCTGTTAATATTGAATGTTGTGGACGCCATAGCACCTGAACCAAGTGGGCTTTGATTTAACCTATAAAATACGTTTTCTAGCCGTTCATAATCCCTCTCAATAGCATGGAGAATCCCAGATAAATAGTGTGCAAAGGTTATAGGTTCTGCAGGCTGTGAATGTGTATATCCGGGCATGATAACGTATAGATTATCTTTAGCAATCTGAAGTATAACTGATCTTAAATGGTTAACTAAAGTGCAAAGTTTAACCAAACAATCACGACTATTTAATCTTGTAATTGTGGCATAAATATCATTTCGACTTCTACCGGTGTGTAACTGTCCACCAATTTCTATTCCTGTTTGTTGATTAATGTGTGATTCTATATTAAAATATAAATCTTCTAATTCCGGATCGATCTCTATGACTCCTGATCCCTTTAATTCCATATTCCTTATCACAGTCAAAATTATCCGACTGTCTTCACGGGAAATGAGTTCCTGTTCAACAAGCATTACAAGGTGGGATTTATTGACTTCTAGTAAATTATAATAACTTTGCTTCAAATCTTTTTTTATTGCTGGCTCAATTATATACTTGATTAGTTCTCCAGTAGGTGCTTTTTTCAAACGTTCTCTCATTTTTATATCCTCCAATCTAGTCTATCAAGACATTTATAAGTTATAAGTACGATTCAACAACTAACTTCTCTACCTATGGTTTTCTATCTCCTAATATGATGTTAACTATAGTTGCCAAGTAATAGTGTCCCTATTTTTCCAATTTGCTAACTATATTTCAGAATTAAGCACATTTTAAGCATCAAATCATATTATTTTTCCAGAAACACATTCTGAATGCTCCTTACCTTACTTTGAAAGTGCTTACATATGATTTTATTAAAATGTTAAGCATAATAGGCCAAATTAAACAATTTAGTAAGGTCACTTTTCCATTATGTCTAATAATAATTTTCTAATATGTCGGTACCTCAAAATAGGGAATAGTTATATAGAATCAGTTCAAGTTAAACGTGGCACATCCTCCCTAAGGATCCCTTCTTATACAATCAGACCAAATATATATATTTAACACCACTATTCACCTCCTAAATTTATGATATAAATAAATACTATTTTATCTAAAAGCATGTAGGCTTTATAAGTGGACCCCTACAGAAGAGGCGTTCGATCTGAATACGAACTACAAATATGTTGAGTACTGTTGGGTCCCTATTCTCAAATTTTTCTTGACCACTCCAGAAGTGCACCTTCCTTCTAAAAATTTACTGATCTTATCTGCAATTTATAACGTAATTTGGTGGTTCATTCCTAAACAAAAATAAAAAACTCTTTTGCTCCGCTATTCAATCAATATTCCTTTCCAACCATGGCATTAGCTTAAACACCCTAATTCTAAAAAAATCACCTTCCCTTGTCTGTACACCCTAAATTCTCTCTATAAACTCCAATCATATACTGTACATTTGAGTTGTAGTGGATTATCGTATTCATAATAGCGATGATTCCCTCTTTCGCAATACTATCCACCACATAGAAACTTCTGATTTTTCATTATTAACACCTTTTCGTAAGTTACAATGATTTAGGCAAAGTCTCTTTTAAAATTAGGCTTATTAAACATTAATTTGATTACTTCGATAACAGAAACCTACACTAAATATTAGTCATGATGTCTGTACCAGCACTTTTGTGGTTAATTTAGAAACATTATACTTAAACAAAGACATAATTTTCAATATTTTTTTAAATCTGTCATTACGAAGGTGAATAAGTTTTATTAGAAAATACTATAAAAGGTTATACATATAACAAATTTTAGAATTAATGCTTCTTCTAAATTCATATTTCCTCTTTGATCCTTTATAATCAATCTTCTACTTTATTATTACCACCTTCTCTTAAGTTACAATGATTCAGGAAACGCCTTTTTTAGAGATTAGCTTATTAAGCATTAATTTGATTACCGATAACAGAAGCCTACACTAAATAATAATCGTGATGTCTGTCCAGCACTTTTGTTGTTGATCTATAAACATTATACTTGAACAAAGATATAATTTTCAATATTATTTTAAAATTCTGTCATTATGAAGATGAATAAGTATTATTAAAAAATACTATAAAAGTTTATACATATAACAAATTTCAGGATATAGACTATCATTACCAAGTCTCGGCTTACGAAAAAATCATACACTTGCGGATGATTAATAGTGTTTGGCAGGGTATCTTCATATAAAAAAAGAACCAGATCCTGCTTGGAACAGAAACTGGCCTTCATTTTATTTTAGATTGTACGTACATGGTTAGCGAGCTTCTCCATCAATTCTTCTGCTGGGATGGTTCTATCTCCTCCACCTTGCGCAATGGAATCCGTTCCTCCGCCTTTCCCATTGATAACAGGCAGGACATCTTTTACGACATCGTTCATATGAACGTCCACATCTTGACTTCTCGAACAGACAAGTTGAAGCTTGTCCTCATTTTCATTAACCAGCAATACTAGTATTTGATCCGTTTTGACAGCAATCCGCTTAGCCAATTGCTGCAGTTCCGGCATGGGCCGGTTTGAAAAATTGGCTTTCACTATTTTCCGATTGCTCAGAATCTCTGCCTGTTCCATGAGTGTATCTGCTTCATAGTCGATTAGCTCCATCTTTAAATCAGTTACCTTTTTTTCGAGTTCTTTATTCGTACTCAACACCTGAGTTGCTCTTTCATGTAAATCGGCTTGAGGGGCATTCAACGTATCCGCCAAATCCTGAATAACCTTATGTTTTTCACTAAGCTGATGCAGTACTCTACTCCCACAAACGAAATAAACGCGTATCTTATTCTTCTTTTGTTTTTCCCAATGTAAGATTTTTATGGAACTCACCTGTCCAGTAGTATCAGGATGTGTTCCACCACAGCCGTTATAATCAAAATCCGGAATGATAACAAGACGAATAGCTTCTGAAACGGACACTTCTTTCCGCAGCGAATAATCGGAAAGTTCTTCTTCTGATACCCATCTTGTTTCCATAATGCGATTTTCCATGATAATATTATTGGCGATTTTTTCAACGCGAGACATTTCCTCATCCGAAAGACGATCTATGTCAAGGTCAATTGAGCAAATTTCCGCACCTAAATGGAAGCTAACCGTTTTATAACCATATTCCTCTTCAAATGCTGCAGATAAAATATGCTGCCCGGCATGCTGCTGCATATGATCAAAACGTCGATCCCAATCTATTTCTCCAGTATACTCACTATGTACCTCCATAGGGGCCTCGGTATAATGTCGAATTTCCCCTGCGATTTCCTCCACATCATACACATGTACACCGTTTAGCGTTCCCGTATCGTGTGGCTGGCCACCTCCAGTTGGGTAAAAAGCAGTTTTATCTAAAATAATATAAAAACGTCCTTGTTCGTCTCGATCCGACTTCTCAAGACTCGCTGTAAAAATGCGCATATATGGATCCTGATAATATAATTTTTCTGTCATAACTCTACTCCTTTGCTGGTTGCTCGATAGCTTTACTATAAACGATAACAAATTAGAAGAATACCAAAAGATATATAATGGTTGAGGCAAGTATGGGATAAGATTAATTTCAGAAATACTTTCTTTCCTAGTAGGATAGGGTTCACTTGTAAGGTGCAAAACATTGATTCACAAGTTATCATTACAGCAACGATCAAAACCTTGAGGACGATTCTCCCCTCAACCCCTTCTTATAGAACATATACTTCTCTCTAATGTCATTTTTTTCTTAAACAATCACACCAGTTACTTAAATAGAAATTACACTGCTTGAACATAGGACACCCTATTTTTTTGAGGACTCATTGACCTTATTTCCTTTCATTATGTATAATTATCGCTGTTGCCGGACTCAGAAGACCTTATTTGTAACAATTCCAGGATTTATAGCTGTTTTTTCATACAATAAGATCCCTTGAGTCCGCTTGAACTTAAAAATCACTGTTTTTGACACAAATAAGGGCACTGGGGGCCGCTTAAAATTCGTCCGCCTACTTCTACCTCGTTTACACAAGAAGCGACTACTCTTCTAGAGCAATCACGCAAGTTTGATAAGTATATTTTTTTATTCCACAAGCGCCCGACTGTGTAACACGATATTAGAAGCTAAAAGACCTTCAGTATTAAAAATAAGGAAAAAAGAATAACAGTAAATACTATACCGCTCAAATATTTTCTCGAGGAGCTTATTTTTTTCTTTTTGAAATATAATCCCATAAAAATGGTGTAAAGCACTCCTGCTAGCAAAGAAGTAACAATTGTTTTTGTAATCAAATTTAATCCCTCCTACAAAGTAACAATATGACCCGATCGCAAGAACATCAGTTCGATCGATACTCTTGTACTAAAGCACCCGTTTGGTTAGTGGAATATATCACAAGATATCACTATTCTAGAATTACACTTTTAAATTCCAAAGCCTACTTAAACCAAAAATCAGACAAATAAATGCAATTAATACAATAATTTTTGGAATATATGATAAAAATGCTACAAGTTCTCCCAACGTCATACCCATTATTGGTATTTTATTTTCAATGATAAGCATATCAATATAATTTTGTATCAAAGGGGGTGCTATAAATAAATAAACTTCATCCTGAATTATTCATAGAATTTCTTTGATTACCCAATAATGCTTATCTATCAAGCATTCCTTTGATT
>NZ_JBHTKJ010000029.1:0-39855 GCF_042675965.1 Virgibacillus byunsanensis
TTTGTGAAGACATCATTGCATTCGCATCTTGAACAGCACTATTTGTATAATAATCGTTCATTTGATATTTTTGTTTTACTGTTTTTTGCATGCTTTCAGAGCGTAAAACTTTTCCTGAACGTTTTTCTTTTACTTGTGTTTGAAAAGAAAAATGCTTCGCTTGATTCATAAGAAAAAGAGTATGAGTGATAGAATCAACATGCAAATTATCAATTGTATTTTTATAGACTCTGTTAGAAAAATACGCTTTTTTCATCACACATACTCCTTTCAAGGTTTATTAGGTTTATTTTACTATTACCGAACATACGTTTCAATAGAATCTAGAGTTTTTCTATTTTTTACCTTCTATAAGAGATAAAAAAGAGCGATTCATCTCCCACCTAAACGCTCGCGTGTTTTGAGGAAGGAGTCTTCTCGCTTAAGACCGATAAAAATAACCCCAATACTAAATATGACAAAAAAAGCTATTTTCAAAAATAACTCGAATTTCATTTAGACGAACTCCCCCCTTTTTACAAAATAGTACAACAATTTACATATATTTTACCACAATTAATCATCAGTATTTTAAACAATTGAAAAGGATTGAAGACATTAAAAATGGGTAAACCTATTGTACAGTTCGTTTTAAGGAGGATTTGCATATGAAACAATCAAAAAAAGCACAAACACCGCCAGCCCAAGAACAAAAAAGACAGCCAGGTATTGAATCAAAGATGCATCCTGAGCCTGAATATATTCGATCTGATTATAAAGGAAGCCAAAAACTGCAAGATAAAGTAGCTCTTATAACAGGAGGAGATAGTGGCATTGGTCGAGCAATTAGTTTGCATTTTGCAAAAGAAGGAGCAAACATTGCGATCGTTTACTTGGATGAACATGGTGATGCCGAAGAAACAAAACGTTTAGTAGAACAAGAAGGTAGAAAATGTCTGTTGATTGCTGGTGATGTTGGAAATCAATCTTTTTGTGAAGCAGCGATAACAGAAACACTCGCCGAACTTAAGAAAATTGATATTCTCATTAATAACGCTGCAGAACAGCATCCACAAGATAACTTTTTAGATATTACAAACGAACAATTTGAAAACACGTTTCGAACAAACATGTTCGGTACGTTTTATATGACAAAGGCTGCACTGCCCAATCTAAAACGAGGCAGTACGATTATTAACACAACATCGATCACAGCATATGAGGGAAATACAGCACTAATAGACTATTCCGCTACAAAAGGTGCTATTACTTCGTTTACTAGGTCCTTATCTGGTTCCCTTATTGATAAAGGTATCCGCGTCAATGCTGTAGCTCCTGGCCCAATATGGACTCCGTTAATACCATCTACATTTAGTAAAGAAAAAGTAGCATCATTTGGTGGAGACACGCCAATGAAAAGACCGGGTCAGCCTAAAGAATTAGCTCCAACGTATGTGTACCTGGCAAGTGAGGATTCCAGTTATGTTACTGGTCAAACATTGCACGTAAATGGTGGAACGATTATTAATGGCTAACAGGTTTCGGTGCGTAGGTATATCGTACTAATTCGCTGATAAATGTGAGATTTTCGCTGATATGTCACAAATTTCGCTGATAAACATTGGTTTTTCGCTGATATATCACGAGTTTTCACTGATAAAACCAAAATTTCGCTGATAAACGAACAAAAGCGCAAGCGCAAAAAAGAGGTTAAATTCATATCGAATTTAACCTCTTTAACTTACTTATGCTGTTCTTGCTTCTGCTTACGGCTAAGAAATACAATGAAGGAGATGAACAAAACGAATATTCCGCCGACCAATCCAATAAATGTCCAATTAAAACCGGTATCCTCCTGAATCGTAAATACATCAGCAGATTCACGTGCTAGTCCGATTTTAAATTCACCTTGTTCATTTTCCCTAACAATATCATCCCCAAGAATTCCTTTGAGCTGTATCCCTGATTCCAAGTCAGTTAACGAGACGGAGCGTGTTTCGGCATCATTATTTAGCGCGATATACATAGTTTCATCTTTAAATGTACGTTTAAAAACACTCATGCCTCTTTCAGTTTCAACTATTTCAAAATCACCATATTGCAGTACTGGGAATTCAGATCTTAATGCTGAAATACGATCATGGAATTCTTTCAAATCTGGGTCCCCACTATTAAATTGAACCAGTTGCTGTGCTTCTGCTGCATCAGCCCCATACATCGGTATTTCGGATCCTTGAAAAATCATCGGAACACCTGGGGTTGTATACATATAGGTTAATGCTAATTTCCAAGTAGACAAGTAACTTCGACCATTCTCGGCTAGTTTTTGCGTAAAACGTTTGGAATGCTTATTATCGATATACACTAATCCTGTTTGGTCCTCCACTTCTTGATATATATCTGATACTGGAGTCCCAACCTGTGAAAAGACGTTAGACATCGCCTCGTGTAATGCATGGTTTTCAACCGCCGTAATAGCTCCATTTTCTTTCAGTTCACTCACAAACTCATTGGCACTTAATGTGTCTGCAAGGATGTAAAAGTCTTCATCACGGTCTTGTATATGATCTGTGAAACTTTTTAGGAATTCTCCTGAAGCTTCATCTGCTGCATGTAGTTTAAAACCATCAATATCCGTTTCTTCCATCCAATAAGAAGCAGCATCCATTAAAAATGCCTCGACTTCTGGATGGTCTTGATTTAAAACAGCAACATTATCCAAATCCTCAGGTGGATTTGCGCCGTCCAATATCCAATCTTCTTTTTGGGGATCCGTTACAATTGGATGATTTAAGGAAACATAGTTCGTAACAAATTCTATGACTACCTTTATATCTCTTTCATGTGCTTCGTCAATCAGTCTATTAACATCCTCCATCGTCCCGAATTGCTCTTCTACTTCATAAAAGTCCTCTATCCAGTATCCGTGGTAACCATCAGGAGCATTCGCCATAATCGGGGATAGAGAAATGGTGGTAAACCCAAGTTCAACCATCGTATCGAGTTTGGTTATAATTCCTTCAATATCGCCACCATGGTATGCTTCAGGATCATCAATCCGTACTTGATCACCGGTTTGTGCATCCCCATTGTTGTAACGATCGACAACTATATCGTATATAATTTCCTCTTGTAGTTGCCGATTCTCATCAGCTGAAATGTCAGTCGGCTTAGCTACTACAAAAAGTAACATCGCTGCTGCACATATAAAAACAATTTTCTTCATAGATTGGTTCCTCCAAAGTTTTAGAAACTTGGCATTCGGCAAGCCTTGATAGCGAATGCCTTAGTCGCGCTTATGCAGAAAAGAAAGTTTATGCTTTCTTCCAACAAAATAGTCCTTGTACCATTATTAACCTTTCCAAAAAATAATCAATATATTGCTTAACATTGTTGAAAAGAGTTCATATTCTCGAATGATTTATGGCAATTGGACCTTCATTAAAACCACCTATGTAATTCAATAAAAGCTGTCTCCCATATACGGAGACAGCTTTTATTACATTGGCAAACGCCAGAATCCAAGAATCAGCGTAATAATGATGGCTATAATCAACTGGATCCACCAGCTTTTTGTTGCCTTCTGTTTTTTTGTTTTGACAAGAATCATTTCCAATGCTGCAATTACCCAAATTCCAGCAATCCCTTTTACAATAGCTTCTCCCATAAGGTCACTGCCATTGAAGTAATTGGCAATTAAATCTCCACCGGTATACAAAATGAATAGATAATCTAAACGCAAGACCATATGAACCATTTTTGCGGGCTTTCCTTTTTCTTGCTGATACATGGAATACGCCACGGCAAATAAAATGAACGCTAGTACCCAAGCAGTAATATGCATGTGTGTCATTTATATGTATCCTCCCTATTAATTTGTATGATATTTGTGATATAAATCATACTTATACTATCGATATCATATCACGTTCAGATGTGAATTTCATATGACAGATTTTTAAACATCAAACAAGAAGTAAAACAAAGCAAAAACTGTTATACTGAATTAGAAATGTATTTTTCAATATCGGAGGGATAATATGGTACAAGATAGTCAACGTATTATTGATCAGACTCAGGAGTATGGCGCAAAAAATTATCACCCGCTTCCTGTTGTGATAACCAAAGCTGAAGGAGTATGGGTGGAAGACCCAGAAGGAAATCGTTATATGGATATGCTTAGTGCTTATTCAGCTGTAAACCAAGGTCATCGTCATCCAAAGATTATTGATGCTTTAAAACAACAAGCAGAAAGAGTAACACTAACATCACGGGCCTTTCATAACGATCAATTAGGTCCATGGTATGAAAAAATTTGCAAATTAACGAACAAAGAAATGGCACTACCTATGAACACTGGTGCTGAAGCTGTTGAAACAGCAGTAAAAACTGCACGTCGTTGGGCATATGATGTTAAGGGTGTAGCAGAAGATAAAGCTGAAATCATTGCATGTGTGGGTAACTTCCATGGCCGTACGATGACAGCAGTATCTTTATCCTCGGAAGCGGAGTACAAACGTAGTTTTGGTCCAATGCTTCCTGGTATCAAAATTATTCCTTATGGTGATATTGATGCATTAAAAGAAGCAATTACAGAAAACACAGCAGGCTTTTTATTCGAGCCGATTCAAGGTGAAGCAGGTATTGTTATACCACCTGAAGGCTTCCTAAAAGAAGCTTATGACGTTTGTGCTAACAATAACGTTCTTTATATTGCTGATGAAATTCAAGCAGGACTTGGACGTAGTGGGAAAATGTTCGCATGTGACTGGGAAGATGTAACACCAGACATCCTTATTTTAGGTAAAGCATTAGGTGGTGGTGTATTTCCTATTTCTTGTGTGGTAGCAGATAAAAAAATACTTGGTGTATTCACTCCAGGTTCACATGGATCGACGTTTGGTGGAAATCCACTAGCATGTGCTGTTTCCACCGCCTCCCTAGAAGTACTGGAGGAAGAGAATTTAGCGGATCGCTCATTAGAATTAGGAAATTATATGATGGATGAGTTACGCAAAATTGATAATCCAATGATAAAAGAAGTACGTGGAAAAGGCTTGTTTGTCGGAGTCGAGCTAAATGAAGCAGCTCGTCCGTATTGTGAAGCACTTAAAGAAAAAGGATTACTATGTAAAGAGACACATGAAAATGTAATCCGTTTTGCTCCTCCGCTTGTCATTGAGAAAGAAGATCTGGAATGGGCCATTAATCATATTAAAGATGTTTTAAAGTCTTAAATACCAAGAAAGAGCATGGAGATATTATCCATGCTCTTTCGTATTACTTTTCCGTATCCTTCGTAATATCACTAAAAATTGCAACATAATGGGTGATGATGCCTTCATCACTTTCAACCGCGCTTATGGTTAACCATTCATGATAGATTTCACCATTTTTCCGTTTATTCCAAATATCACCCTGCCAATATTGATGTCTATCCAACTCTTTCCACATTTCTTCATAAAAATCTTCATCATGATGGCCTGAACTTAAAATACTTGGCATTTCTCCTAATGCTTCTTCTGCTTTATAGCCAGTTACCTCTGTAAAAGCTTTATTCACCTTTGTGATAAAACCATCCGTATCGGTAACCATAACTCCCTGTCCTGTGTCCTCCACAATTTGATTAGCAAGATTAAGCCGATCAGAATAAAACATCCAGATAACAATTATTAGACTAGCTAAAGCGAACTGAGACAAGGCCATAAAACCTATCGCATAATGACCTGTCAGGCTAAATACAGTTGTTAAAATAAGTGGCGGAAAAAAACCTCCTAAGCCCCCCATTGCTGCAACAATTCCGTTTACAATACCACCTTGTTTTGAAAAATATAAAGGTACAAGTTTAAAAATGGTACCATTTCCAATTCCAGAGCATACAGCAACCGATAGCGTTCCAATGGTGTATAGTGTAATGGTTGGCGAAAATGATAGTAAAATGCCTGCAAACGTAAGTCCTGCAAACACAATCATTAAGATTTTAAACGGATCAAATTTATCCCCTAACCAACCACCTAATGGGCGAATAATGGTACAAAGTGCGATAAATCCTGCTGTTCTTAATCCTGCATCAACTTCTGTTAGATTGAATTCTGAAACCAGGAAATTAGGTAGATAAACGGTAAATGCTACAAACGAACCAAATGTTATAAAATAAAAGAGACTTAGAAACCAGACTTTTTGATTACGATATACAGCAACAACTTGATCCTTTAAAGGTGTCGTAACTTTTGGCTCATGACGATCACCAAAGAAAAAATTGAGTATGGCAAATAGTAATAGCGGAATCAAAAATAAACGAACGGTAACTTCCCAACCAAATTGACTTGCAATGATTGGCGCACCAAAGGCAGTCAATGCTGTTCCAATATTACCTACACCATATATCCCATTTACAAATCCGTGCTGTTCTTTCGGATAATATTTAGGAAGTGATGTTACACCTGCAGAAAATATGGCACCACCGACACCTATTAATAATCCTGCAACAATCAAGCCGCTAAATGAAGTAGCAATACTAATGTAGTAAACTGGAATAATTAAAAATAAGAGACTTAATAAGAAAATCAACCGGGCGCCAAAGCGATTTGCCCAATAACCAATAGGTACCCGTAAAATGGAACCTAATATAACAGGAACTGCTGTAACCCAGGAAATTTGCCCTGCTGTAAGTGCGATATCTTTTTTTATGTAAGGCATTAGGGATGACAGGATTACCCATACCATAAATCCAACAACTAAGCTTAACGTCTGAAGGGGTAATTGTACTTTTTTTATATCCACTAGTGCTGTTCCTTTCTTTTCTTATTTTGCAAAAAAACGCCTGGATATGATAAATGTTGGTTTATCCAAGCGTTTTTTAAGTGAATTTAAATACCTTTTCTCTTATAAGCTGATCGCGATCTATACTGCTGTGGTGCACGCATTGGATAGTGAACTGGAACACTATAAATGTGCACCAAATGCGTAAACGGAATCGATGCGAATAAAGCAAATGCTGTAATTACATGCAGTTTAAACAGGAATGGAACAGTAGTCATTAACTGGTACTGTGGTTGAAAGATGAATAAACTCCGAAACCATGGGCCAATCGTTAGACGATATTCATATTCCAGAACAGTTGTATTGTAGACCAACGTAATATACACACCAAGTCCTGAGACGATCAACAAGCTGATTACGGTAAAGAAATCTGCAAAAGTCGCATGAACTTTAACTCGGTCAAATTTCATTTTACGAATCAGCAATATAACTGCTCCAATTACAACCATCAATCCTGCAAGACCACCACCATATATGGCAAAAAAGTGATACATATGGTCTGACACACCAAGCATATGATAGAACTCAATCGGAATAACCATTCCCATAAGATGACCAATAAACGCAAACAGAATTCCGTAATGGAACAAAGGCGATCCAAGTTTTAACCACCTTTTTTCCAAAAACTCTGTTGAAGGTGCCACCCATGTTACCTGTCGAAACATAAATCGGTAAATACTACCAAAAATCATGATTACCAAGGTAATATACGGGAAAATAACCCACCAAAATAACCCTTCCATCTCTTCACCTCCTCACACTCTTGTTGTTATTTGTACATAATTGGATAAGGTAGTTCTTCTAGATCTGCCTTTTCTCTTTGTTGTTCAAGCTGCACTAATTCTTCTTTTGTTGGGGCATCAAATACGTACTGCATGAGAACCGAAATGATGTGGTAGAACGGATTTTCTTCGTGTAATTGATTAAAGATGCGATGGGTAACACATGCCAATCGATTTTTTAATCGTTCGCTCTCTGGATGATCATAGGTGACTGCTACAAACTCATACATCATAGGAATGTAATCAGCCAATTCACCATCCATACGTTCATAGCCAGCCTCGTTCACGATTTTTTGAAGTCTAATTAAAGCAGCACCACGCTTTGGACTATCTCCAAATTCATGTGCGGAAAGATATAGACCCGTTTTTTCTTTTAAATCAAAGGTACTGACATAAATTTCCCATCGATCGTGAAGTGGAATACGATAGACTTTGTCTAGCGCATCTCCCACTGTCTTCTTCACATCATCTTCAAGATCCATATCTTCCAAGGCTTCGGTTACAGCTTGTTCATCTTCTCTAGTAGGGTAACTCAACATCCGGGACGCAATGATGAGCAAATTTGATTGTAAGGATTCCACTTAACTTCCCCTCTCAAATGGATAGGTTACCATTCCTTCTGGTGGAGCCAGATCTTCAAGGCTGCACGCTCCTTGTTTGTAATGCAGGTCATCGTCCATTTCTCTGCGCCCAGTTGGTATTACAAAACGTTCATCATATTTTGCTACCCCCAATAAACGTACCATTTCCTCAATGGTTTCCACGTCAAGACCGGCTTCCTCCAATAATTTACTTTCTTGCAGTTCATCAATTCCACCAACATTCACAGAACGCATATGAACACGCATTGCGGTAAGCTTCAGTAATACATTTCGAATGACTTCGGTATCACCTGCTGAGAGCAATGAGGCCAAATATTCAATTGGTATACGCATTTGATCGACTGCTGGAATATATCCGTCTGTATTCAATTCATCTTCATTTGTCACATGATTCATAATCGGACTTAGTGGCGGTACATACCAAACCATTGGTAGTGTACGATATTCAGGATGCAATGGTAAGGCAATCTTCCACTTCATAGCCATCTTATAAATTGGTGATTCCTGTGCTCCTTTTATCCATTCGTTATTAATTCCGGCTTTTTCAGCCTCTTCAATAACCTCCGGATCAAATGGATCTAGAAAACAATCTAGTTGTGCTTCATATAGATCTTGTGGATCCTCAACTGTTGCTGCTGCCTTCACTTTATCTGCGTCATAAAGCACCACACCAATATAACGAATTCTACCAACACATGTCTCTGAGCAAATAGTTGGAAGTCCCGCTTCCGTTCGTGGATAGCAGAAATTACACTTTTCAGCTTTGTGCGTGTTCCAATTATAATAAACCTTGTTGTACGGGCATCCATTCGTACAAAAACGCCATCCGCGACACTCTTCCTGGTCCACTAATACGATCCCGTCCTCATCACGCTTATATAATGCGCCGGATGGACAAGAAGCTACACAGGAAGGATTCAAACAGTGTTCACATATTCTCGGTAAATACATCATAAATGTTTTTTCATATTCCATAGCTATGTGTTCCTGCATATGCTGTATATTTGGGTCAAGTGGAACGACTTCACTGCCTCCAGCTAGATCGTCGTCCCAGTTTGATCCCCATTCAGGTTTATCCATATATTTACCAGTGATCATTGACTTCGGTCTTGCAACTGGAAGGTTTTCTGACTTTGGACTGTTTAATAAGTTTTCGTAATCATACGTCCAAGGTTCATAATAGTCTTCTAATGTACCCATGTTTGGATTGTAAAAAATATTTTTAAGTTTGGAGACCGGCCCGCCAGCTTTTAAACGAAGCTTACCATTTTTCAGTTCCCAACCACCTTTATAACGATCCTGGTTTTCCCATTCCTTTGGGTAACCTGGGCCTGGTCGTGTTTCAACATTGTTAAACCACATATATTCCGTTCCTGGGCGATTTGTCCAAGTTGACTTACATGTTACCGAACATGTGTGGCAACCGATACATTTATCCAAATGCATTACCATAGCAACCTGCGCTTTAATTTTCAAGCCAATTTACCTCCTTCAATGGTCTTATGATCGCAATCGTATCTCGCTGACTTCCTGTTGGGCCATAATAATTAAATCCATAACTTAGTTGGGAATAGCCACCAATCATATGAGTTGGTTTTGCTGTAATTCGAGTCACACTATTGTGTGTCCCACCACGCTTTTTACCTACAGTCGTACCTGGCACTCCCATCGTACGGTCTTGGGCATGGTGCATATATGCCATTCCTTTAGGTATTCGGTACGTAAGCACTACTCTTGCTGATATGGCACCATTTCGGTTGTACACTTCGATCCAATCGTTATCTTTTAGACCAATAGAATTACCGTCTTTCTCATTCATCCAAACTGTTTGCCAACCTCTAAATAACTGCACCATAGCCGAGGTCTCGGTAAACATGGTATGAATACCCCATTTTTGATGCGGGGTTAAATAGCGAATGGTTATCGATGGACCGTTACTTTCGGCTTCCTTCTCCCCTTTAACATAAGGTCCCTTTGTTAATGGTGGAAGATACGTCGGTAACCCTTCACCGTAGTCAAGCATCATTTCGTGATCCAAATAAAAACTTTGTCTGCCGGTTAGTGTTCTCCAAGGAATGCTATATTCCGTGTTCACCGTAAATGGAGAGTACCTGCGACCATCTTTTTCCAAGCCACTCCACATTGGTGATGAGAGTGTTTGCCGTGGTTGTGCTGTTATGTCAGCTAACGTGAAGGCTTCTTCCTCACGACCTTCAGCAATTTCTCTTAATTTTTGTCCAGTCTTCAGTTCGAGATTTTCCCATCCCTCTACAGCGCGTTTCCCATTAGAAGCACCTGACATCAGCAGAATCGTTTCAATTGCTTTTATATCGGTATATAAATCTGGATGACCTTTTCCGATTCCTTCTCTTTTAGAGACCCCCAACCGTTCTTTCAACTCTTCATAGACCTTATCACCTGGAAGTTTTATGCCTTTCATGCCATATCCCTTTTTCAAGTTAGGACCAATTGTTGTCATTTTTTGATACACATTTGAATAATCCCGCTTAACAACTGCAAAGTTTGGCATCGTCTTACCAGGAATAGCTTCGACTTCCCCTTTGCGCCAATCTAAAATCTTTCCGTTCGGTTGTGCTATTTCATCCTTTGAATCATGCCCTAAGGGTGAAGTCACTATTTCTTCTGTTTCTGGCAGATGTTCTTTAGCAAGTTCAGAGAACACTTTACTGATTTCACGGAACCCATCCCAGTCACTTTTCGCTTCCCATGGTGGTGAAATTGCTGCGTTAAACGGATGGATAAATGGATGTAAATCCGTTGTACTTAAGTCGAACTTTTCATACCATGTCGCAGTAGGAAGAACAATATCTGAGAATAGACCGGAACTTGTCATTCGAAAATCAATACTTACAAAAAGATCTGATTTCCCTTCAGCCCCTTTGTCTTTCACATTAACTGTTTCAGGTTTCCAGGAGAGACCAGTATCCGCTAGGACTTGATCATCCCCACCTATTAGATGTTTAACAAAATATTCATGTCCCTTTCCACTGTCACCAAGTAAATTTGATCGCCAATTAAAGAAAACTCTTGGAAAATTTCTTGGATCATCCGGATTTTCAATTGACCAGTCAATTTCTCCTTTTTTGATCTTATCAACGATGGAATCGATAACAGCTTGGTCTGTAGTTGCGCCATTCTCCCGAGCTTCTTTTACTAAGTCAATCGAGTTTTGTGAGAACTGCGGATAAGATGGCAGCCAGCCTAACCGTGCTGATAACGCATTAACATCTGCAGGGTGCATGTCTTGGTATTTACTGCCCCATTGCGTTTCTTTTGGTTCTGATTTTTCTTCATAACGATATTGATCCGTTGCAAAATAAAAGAAAGATGTTCCATTTTGCAGTCGTGGTGCACTTCCCCAGTCTTTTGAAAAGGCCACTGTTTGCCAACCTTCTACAGGTCTCACCTTTTCTTGACCAACGTAATGGGCCCAGCCACCACCATTAACCCCTTGAGAACCTGTCAGCAAAACGAGATTTAAAATCGAGCGATAAATTTGGTCACTGTGATACCAATGGTTTGTTCCGCCCCCCATTGCTATCATCGATTTACCTTTTGTTCGTGCAGCATTATCAGCAAATTCTCTTGCCACTTGGATTACGTGCTGTTTATTTACGCTAGTTATACTTTCCTGCCATGCTGGTGTATAAGGCTTTGGATCGTTATAATCAACCGGATAATCTCCTGGCAATCCACGGCTAACACCAGTATGAGCCATCATTAAATCGTAAACCGTGGTAACACGAAGGTTATTGCCAGCTTTATCTTGTATGTGTTTAACAGGAATTCCGCGTCTTACTACGTCACCTTGCTCGTGTGCGAAATATGGAAATTCTACTTGAACCGTTTCCTCCGACATTGGCAAGAAACTTAGCTCTGGATTTATGGTGGAACCGTTTTCATTTTCCAAATTTAAGTTCCATTTGTTGTCTCCATCCCAGCGGTGACCCTGTGTTCCGTTAGGGAATGCTACACTATTTGTATTGGCGTCCCAAACAACCGTTTTCCAATCGCCAAGCTCTTGGTTGTCATTCAAATCAGACGCATGCAAAAATCTACCTGTTCGATATTCTCCGTCTTTTTGGTCGACTGTAACGAGAAAAGGTAGATCTGTGAACTTTTTGGCATACTGAATAAAATATGGAGTTGGATTATCCACATAAAACTCTTTGAGTACTACATGAGTCATGGCCATAGCCAGTGCTCCATCTGTCCCCGCTCTTGCTGGTAACCAAACATCAGCAAACTTTTCATATTCAGCATAGTCAGGACTAACTCCAACTACTTTTGTACCGTTATACCTTGCTTCAACCATAAAGTGAGCATCCGGAGTTCTGGTTTGAGGCAAATTTGTACCCCAAATAATGAAATATTTCGTGTTGTACCAATCAGCACTTTCTGGTACATCTGTCTGATCTCCCCAAACCTGTGGTGATGCTGGCGGAAGATCTGCATACCAATCATAAAAGCTTAGGATATTACCACCGATTAAAGATAAAAAACGTGTCCCAGCAGAATAGCTCACCATCGACATAGCAGGAATTGGACTAAAACCTGTTACACGGTCAGGACCGTATTTTTTAATCGTATGTATAATGGCACTTGCAATCATTTCGCAAGAATCTCTCCAATTCGCCCGAACGAATCCACCCTTACCTCGTGCCCGAACATACTTTTCGCGTTTTACCGGATCACTCGTAATATTACTCCATGCTTTAACAGGATCGTGACCTAATTCACGTTCCTCTTTCCACATTTGGTAGAGATCACTACGGATATAAGGATATTTCACGCGGACAGGGCTATAGGTGTACCATGAAAAACTGGCACCCCTTGGACATCCCCTTGGTTCATATTCTGGAAAATCCGCTCCATTGGATGGATAATCGGTTTGTTGTGTTTCTGAGGTGATGATTCCATCTTTGACATAAATTTTCCAACTACACGACCCAGTACAGTTAACTCCATGGGTAGATCTCACAACCTTGTCATGTGCCCACCTATTACGGTACATTTTCTCCCAATCACGAGGTCTGGGACTTTCTTCTGTAAATCCGTCATTAATTCGTTCACCAGGTGTCAGGAACTTTAAGTGTTTGAACAGTTTATTTGTCATTGGAATCACCATTATTCGCAATAAATTCTAGCGGGTTAAACCGCTCTCCTACGATTCTGAAGCTCCCTTTACCTTCCTTAAGTTCTTGGATAAAGGTTTTATAATCAGGAGCATTAGCTGCCACTAAAATCAACCTTTCTATCGTATCAAATTCGTCTATCTCATAAATACCTTGGGTAACCTCCGGAGAAATATCTCCAAACCGCAGCTTTAAAAGTCCTAAAAGGTCTTCACGATCTTGTTCTAATGCAGCTTCTTGTTCATATTGAAACATTACACTCCCTCACTTTCTATGGTTTTACCATTTTATAGTAGTCAGCAATAAGTGTTTCTTTACACGTTTCTTGAACTTCTTCGCAAAAATCGACAAAATCACTATTTATATTTACAAGATTCTCTTCTGAAAACGTGCGAGTTAGTTCCTGGGCAAAGTCCTCTCCAAAAAGAATCTGTATTTCCACTTTTGAATCCATCTTTCGCCCCATCGCCTGTATATCAAAAGGATGTATATTCTCAGCAGTTAGCTGTTCCATTAAATAGTCATAAAGGTTTGGATAGATTAATCGTAATAATCGTCTACTTGACTGTGAATCTTTGTTACTCAATCCTTCCACCTCCATATTTTAGATTAATGTTCAGGCAAAACCTTTTCCTCTTCATCATTGTGCAATTTATCCACCAAAATAAGAGCCTGAAAACGTTGTAATACATCAACTCCTACACCAGTATTTGCTAGTATATCCTTAATTTGCCTAACTATGAGTCTTAATAATTCATGATCCCTTGTTAAGGCAACAACACTATCTTTTAATTCAGGGGACTTTTCAGCAATTTCCTTGTATAATCCCATTTCCTCAGCCTCTGCATGTGCAAGGGTACGCGTTTCCCAATGTTCTAATGTAATATACGCGGTTTCCAATGCCCTATCCATGTCGTTTTCTTTCAACAGATTCTCTAATACGTTGGTTAATTCTTCTGCCTCTTGTAGTGCTGCCTCATGGATCATAGCATGACTTTCAACTTTTCTTAGAGCTGGACCTGACATGTTTATCCCTCCCTTTTTTTCATAATATTACCAGTAACTTTTAGTATTATACTACCAAAGTTAGATATGTAATTCCACAATTCTGTTAATTTAAACATTAATACTATTCAAATATTAATAATGGATGAAAACAAACACACCAACCCGTACGATTGGTGTGCATTCAATAAATTTTTAAAACCTGGCTGTTTTCTAAAAAATGTTGTTTTTGTCACATTAGATATAGACTGCGACGTAACTTGATGTGACGGTTAACCTACCGCTACGGAAATACACTTCGCTTTCACCCATCCGGGTACAAGTGCGACATCTGCTTCGTTTCACTGCGCAGTGTCTTCTACCCGTGGGTGGCTGATGAGCCTCTGCTCCCACAGGACAAGGAAAGCTACATAGCTTGGCATCGCACGAAGAAAATGTGGTCTTTACATTTTCAAGCAGTCTACGTGTATTTCCTCCGCTGTTATTTCCGTTACTGTCGTGGGACTGTATTAGTATTAATAGAACCCCTTACCAGTCAGGGTGAGCGGAGGGCGGTGACTCCTGCGGGAACAGCACGTGTCTGAAGACACCGAAGCGGTGGTTTTCCGCTTCGGAGGCTGAAGCCGTGCCCGCGGAAAGCATCCGCCCGTAGCGATCCCAGACGGCGGCAATAGCACGCGTTCTTAGAAATAAGCCTAAAGTTACGTCGCATTTCATATCAACTGCGAGGATTAAAATGCAACAAAACTTTATTACTCCATCACATTTTCGACGTCGATAACTTTTTTCTGACCCCAAGGAGCTAGTTTGATTGAGATCACCCATTGTTTACCTGAATCCAAATTAGTGTACGAATTATTTGTTGAAAATTGCTCTATTCCATAGGTGATTCTATGTTCTCCATTGGTTGAATCATAGTACTGATATTTCCCTGTTAATACAACCTGATTTGATTTAGCGTCGAATTTTTCTGCTGAAGCGTTAACTGCATGGTACACACCATTTTCATCTGCCTCAAGAAGTACATAAACTTTCTCATTGTAATCCACCGATTCTGCCATGTTCCATACATCTGATGGGAGTGTATTAATTTCATAGTCTACATACATATCATTTCCAACATCATATGCTTGATATTTTGGTCCTGTAATATCTTCCTGAAGCAACTTTACCGTCACACCATAGTCATCTATTAGGTAATACTGGATACCAAGTATCGAAAGAATTCCAACCTGAATTAGCAGCAATCCATAAAAAAGTATTCGCTTCATTCGCCGCTTCCTCCTTTACGTTCATCCATTAGTGCACGTCGTTGTCTTTCAATAAAGAAACTGATAACAAACAGCAGAATACCGCCTATCAGGAAAAATAATGATTTATTCATCGCGTCCCATGCATACTGAATATATACCGTAAATGTACTAAACAAAAATGCAATCGTACCGAGCATAATTTTTTCCTGGTTCCCCTTATTGTAACCAACGAACAACCATGCCAAAGAAAAGATAAATAAAACTGCTAAGCTAAGAACATATGAAAGTGGCAGAAACGCAACCGGTAAAAATAAAATGAAATCTACTGCCTCGATACGTATCTTTTTCACAAATTTTATCCAAATTGCTAAACCAAATAAGATCATCCATACTACTATAAACGTCCATTGATACTCTAGATCATCCATGAAAAAAGTTTCCTGTAACAAAAATGTCTGATACATTCCAAAAATAAAAACACTTAGTAAACTAATATATTTAAGAGCAACTGACAACGTCTGTTTTCGCAGTAAATCTCCTGCAATATAGAACGCTAAGAAATAAACGAGCAACCAATAGTATTGATGGGATTCTGCTATTGTTAATACAACCATTTGTATCGAAAAACTAATCCCAAATAGATAACCAAAAAGTGGATATGCCCGGTGATATGTAAAATGACCATACCCTAAAATAAGTACAACCAGAAGTAACCAATCGAATGAGGAAAATTGAGAACCACTATAAATTTGACCAGCAATTGTTACGATCATCCCTGCTGCAAAAAGCAGTTTATGATCGTAAATATAATATAAAAGTAAGCCAATAATACTCCAAGCAAGGAATGGCCACGCCTGATACAGTGTAATATTAAATATGTCTATGGTTAGCAGCATTCCTGCCCCAAACACCACATATCCAAGCACGATAAAGCTAACGCCTAATAATGATGACCGTTTTCGGTACAACATATCTCCCACGACATACAGACCAACTGTAACAACACTAAAAACAATAATTCGTGAAAAATGGGCGACTTGAGCCCAATCTGACATTATAAATGTCAAGAAACCAAGACCTGTTAACAGGACAGCAAATAAAATGATAATGATATTAGGATCTTTTCTCACGTATTGCTGCAATATTTTGTCCAATTGATCATCCGTTATGATGCCATCATTAACCCATTTTTCACCTTCTTGCTTTAGTTTCGTTTTATTCATGACTCCTCACCTCTTTTTTCATTTTTCCGAAATGGCTGCTTTCTATTATATGTTAAACTTCGCCAAATCCATTCTAACGGTCCAAATAAATAATGAGAAAACCACCACTTACTCCATATTATCTGAACGCTAAATATGATGATGACGAATACTACTCCAGTTAAGGGGCTAACCGACCCATAGAATCCAAAACCAATTCCATAAAACAACATAAAACTTATAATGGATTGTATGATGTAGTTTGTTAAAGCCATGCGGCCGACATACGCAAATGGTTTTACGAGCTTTAAACCAATTCTGGTTTGGGCAAGTAATGTAATCGAAACTATGTAGAATAATGCAGAAAAAGTCCCACCAATATTATCTTGAAAGTAAGAGAACCATGCTGGATTACCAAAAAGGTAAGGTCCTAATTTAAATAATAGGAAGAAGAACAGCGTAATTGTCCATAGTCGTTGTAATAAAGATTTATGCTTACTTGGTTCGTGTAACCAGCGCTTTCTTGCCATGTACATCCCAAATAAGAACAATGGCAGCAGCGTACACACAAGTAACAAAAATGAAATCCCTCCACCATTGGAATACATCCAATCATCATAGTTTTGAGACCAAATGGTTATTAGATTACTACTTTGATAGTTAGCTAAAGCATGATTTATGGCATCTTTATTAACATGATCCAAATAGTTACGAGCCCCGAATAACATGAGGCTAAATAATCCGACACTTCCTACAAGTAAACTAAATCCCCAACTTAGTAATGTCCTGTCCCTTACCTGTATAAATAGCAATAGCAACAATCCAATCGTGCCATAGGATAGCAAAATATCGCCATGCCATATTAAAAAGGCATGGATTAATCCAAACCCAATTAATAGCAAAAGTCTTCGTAGCAAAAATGACTTTACATTTACATGTCGTGTTTGAAATCGATCCACTAAAATTTGAAAACCAAATCCAAATAGCAACGAAAATAACGTATAAAAACTCGCTTGGAAAAAGATATCAATAAACGCTTGTGTGTACTGATCTGTAACAGATGACCAAGCACTACTTTCACCGCCATACATAAAATATGGTGCGGCGAAAGCCCCGATATTCACCATGAAAATTCCAAAAATCGCAAAACCCCGAGCAGCATCAATCCAAACTAACCGATTTGTTTTATTTATTGGTGACACGTTTTCATTCAAAATAAACACCTCCAATAACTCTCATACTATTATTATAGACCAAGACATTGCTTCCTTCATTTTTTCAACAATTCATTACGATTACATAAACTAATCATGAAGGAGTGATAAGTATGCCGGCAATAGTAGGAGCAGTTAAAGTTATTAATATATCTGCATCAAGTATTTTCAACATTGGCGATGTTTACTCCATGTCTCCTGATAGTTCTGCGAAAACATATGCTGGCGGTGGCTCTTTTAATACAGGAGATGGAATCCGCGTTAATCTTGAAAATTCCAATACGTATGTACAGGATTCAGACAAAATTGATCAGTCAATTAGTTAAGAACGGAGTGATAAATATGAGCGTAACCATTCATCAATCAATTAGCATTTATCTCCTAAAAGTGGGAGCCATTACTAATTCATCCGTATTACAGATTGGTAGTACTGGTTGCATCCAGGCACAATCTGATCAATATAATACAGGAGGTTATACTGAACCCGCTGAAGAAGCTGAACCGGTCGGCGAGGCAGATACTCCTATTCTTCCTCTATCCCAGCAAGAACAAGAAGAAACACGTATTCTAAAGAATACACGACAAGCATAATTAATTTTAACTTTCTTTACGCTAGACAATAGCACAATTCCCCCTTTCATGCATAAACTGTTTATAGGTCTTTGCCTAGCAATAAAGGGGGACTACATGTATGAATAGTAATGAATGGAACAATTTTCTATATAACCTTCATCATATCAATCAACAACAAGAAGAAAAAATTAAAACCTTAGAGGAAAAAATAGACCAGCTCGAAAGAAAAGTTCAGGAGAAAAGTAATAATACAGTAGAAAAAGTGGAATATCATTTTGATCAATTAAAAATAGAAAATTTAAATGGTACGCTGCATATTGGTCTTTCTCCAAATGATTTGAACAACATAGAAGAGTTTGACGTTGCACAAACAAACAAAAATCAACCAACCCCTCCACCTTTGAAACAAACACTTATGTCTGAATTAAATGGCTATGTCCAAGAAACTTGCCCATCACTAATCCAGCAATTATCTGACCAATACAATAGACCGATTGATGAAGAATATCAGACCATGATGATACAAGATATTGCAAAACAACTTCCCCAAAGAATAGCGTATTATGAAGAAGAGGCAAAGAAAACTATTCGTACAGAGTCAGACGAACAGTTAAAAGAATATATAACGAATCACATTAAAAAGGAAATTAATCATTCATTAACGAATTATATGCAAGCAAAGGATTCAAAAGGGGATGAACAATGAATATTGAAGTACACAATTGGGGACTAGACGTTGGTAACGTTGAGATTGATGCCATTACCGCTTCATCGGTTTTTTTAATCGGGGATAATGAAGAAATAAACCTTGCTTCTTTTTACGATACACCTCCAGAAGCATTTGCAATTGGGTCAATCGTACCATTAGCACCTGTTTAGGGAGTGTAGGGGGAAATATGTATTATGTTAAAGCGTACAGCAGAAGTGAAAAAAATTACTATTAATTCCGTAACATTCAGTTCCATTTTTAATATAGGAGACACGAAAATATCTCATCCAAAAACAAAGGAAATAGCAGTCCAAAAAGAAGGTGCAACTTTTACAAAAGAAGATAATCTTTATTTTCGCGATTATCCCATTTTTAATATGGAACCTAACTGGCTCTCAAAGCAGCATACAGCTTCAACCACTACAGCACACCATGTAAACACAATTAACGTTCAAAATGTATCCATTATTGGTGTTAGTTCATCTTCCATAGCCCAGGTGGGAAGTATTGGGAAAATAAATGCAGATGCTAGAATAAAGCACTTCCGTATATTATTACCAGAGAATGGACCCACACAAACTTGATTATTTTTCATACTCTAATATATCCTATGAAATTACTTTATCCTAGAAGGTGTTAATATGCCATCGATAGTTGGACCGATAAAGATTAATAGTGTTGGCGGTGGAGTTGTTAATTTTGGAGATTCATTTTACTTGTCACCAAAGAGTTCCTCCAAGACTAATACAGGTTCTGGGTCATTAAACACAGGTGATTTCATCTGTACAAATAACGGTTTAAGCTCCACCAACCCATTCGACCCGGATGTAAATGACCAAAACATCACCGCTAATGCATAAACAAAAGGAGAAAACTAAAAGAGATAGCCCAATTGGCTATCTCTTCTACCTTTATTATTCATAATCCGATTCTTTAATAAATAGTATTTGTACGTAATAGATAAGAACACACGCGGCAACAGTTATAAAAGCCCATCCAAGTGTTTTTTGTTCAATTATTAAATAGTTGTTACACAATTGACTTTCTGAGGCGATATATATCCATCCCATAATAATGGAGCTTATGACAAAATAAATATATACGAAATGCTGAGCAAATGTACCAATCTTTTTCCAGCTCTCACGTAGCGGTATCCCCACTAAAAATGGTAAACTAATAAACTTAAATATCTCTACCGTCTGCATTGTTAATGCATCATCCATTGCTCTTGGCAGCATCCAATAACTCCAAATGATAATAACGAGTAAAATTCCGGGAATACCATTGCTGTTCCACTTTTTAAAGAATCCTGGAAATCGTTGTTGTACATAGGGTGCCATCATCATTCCTGCAATCACTAACAAAGGCATTTGCATGTGCATATGAATCGTCATAACGGACTCTAATAAATTAGCAACTGGAGGGAGAATTAAGAAAACAAACAGCACTAAACCATATATTGCTTGTTGCATCTTTATTCCCCCTTGTCATTTTCTAGCGTAGTTATGACAGTATCTGCTGCTTCATCAATCTTCGTATAGTCCATCACTTTGTCTAATTTACCTTGTCTATCAACCAAGTAAAATGCGGAGTTATGTGTGAAATTTCCTGTGTCATCTGGAATTACAATAACACCAAACTCATCTAACAATCCATCTAATTCAGATTGCTCTGGAATTCTTGCCATCCTCCATGTTTCCCCGTCACTTTCAAAATAACTTCTATATTTATTCAACGTTTCTGGAGTATCTCTTGTAGGGTCAAAACTGACACTAAGGAATACAATATCTTCACCAATATATTCATCTGGTACCTGATTATAAACCTCTGCCATATTCATTTCTAATTGAAGGCATACATCGGTACATGATGTATAAATAAATGTGATAAATACATATTTTTCTTCAAATTCCGAAAAAGAATAAACTCTTCTCTCGCTGTCCTCAAGTGTTACATCAGGAAACTCAGGTTTCTCTTCAAGTAGTTTATTCGTCCTAGCACTTTCGGCAGTAAATGCTTGAAATCCGTCAGTACCTATATAAAATAATCCTACTCCAAAAAGTAATACAAGAATGATAGCGAACGTATTATGCCCATTTTTAATCATGGAAATCACTTCCCAAAGTCTAATTTATGATGCTGTACATATGATGTTTTCTACTAAGATGAAAGAGACAGCCTTACACCTTCGGCTATCTCTTTATCCCTTCATATAAATTAATTACCACGTTTTAAATGGTGGTGATCCTGGGTCACCGATAAAGTCTACTACCGGAATAACATATGCCATCACCACTATGATAAGCATGATAAGAATGATTTTACTCCAACGTTCTGTCCAGAATGGTGTTTTCGTTGCATTGTCTTCTTCATCCGCAATAAGGAATTCTGATTCACCTTTAGGTGCACGAAGCATAAGGTGGAACATTGCAAACACTTGCATAAGAACTGCGATAATTAGAATAGTTCCTCCAATTGCCAAGAAGATTAGATATGGATCCCAACCTAAAGCAGTTGCATGATCACCATATGTTGAGAAAGAAGTTCTTCTTGGAGAGCCTAGTAACCCGACTAAATGCATTGCTATTGCCATTAGTGACATACCGACTGTCCAAAGAATCGTTTGCCATACACCAAATTTATTCATTTTAGGTGTTAGTATTCGACCAGATACATATGGTACTAACCAATAACTTACTCCGAAGAAGGTCAGTGCAACCGTCATACCTAGTGTTAAGTGGAAGTGTCCTGTTACCCATAAAGAGTTGTGTATTACTTGGTCTAATTGGTTTGTTGTTTGAACGATACCACCAGCACCAGCTGGGATAAATGAAATCATTGCAATCATTGGTGCTAAGAAACGAACATCACCCCATGGTAACTTCTTAAAGAATCCAAATAAACCTTTTGCCCCTTTTCTTCTTCCAGTTCTTTCGAATACAGAGAACATGGCATATGCAGTCATTAATGATGGAAATCCAACCGCTAAACTCATGAATACGTGCATGTATTTAACTGATTCAGAGATTCCAGGGTCAATGATTTGGTGATGAAAACCACCAGGGATGTTTAGAATTACTAAGAGAATAATAACGATACGAGTTAAAAAGTCACTGAATCGTCTTCCACCAATTACTTTTGGTATTATTACATACCATGCAGAAATTGCTGTTAAATACCAGATGTTAACTAATGTATGTCCAAAAGCCCAAAATAGTGTACGACTTAACATAACGTTAATGGTTTCCATCCATCCGAATGTCCATGGAATAATCATAAATACTTCAATTGCCACTGGAATACTTGAGAAGAATAATAGTACAAACACACCAGTTGCAAAAAATGAAAGAATTGGAACGTGTTTACCTTTATTATTTTTTCTCCAAGTTGCAACCTGGATAAATGCTCCAAATGCTGCCATCCATACCCCTAGTACGATGAACACTAATCCAATATAAAACATTGGAGAAGCAGCCATTGGCGGATAAAATGTGTACATTACAGATGCTTCATTCATTAGGATCGGAATTACTGCTAATACGAATCCGACCATTTTCAATCCAAACCCTATCCATACCATTTTTCTAACCTTTGGTAGCAAGCCACCTAAGTTATGGGATAATACAGAATAGAAGTAACCAATTGTAAAGAATGCAGTGAACACTAGAATTAAAAGTAATCCGTGTGCTGTTAATACTTGATAATAATTAAGCCATGATGGTAATTCGAGAAGGCCTGCTCTGTTTAATCCCTGTAAAAGACCTAAAATACCACCTAAAAGCAATGCAATAAATGTTACTGTAAAATATGATTTCGATATTCGAGCATCTAACGGGTTAACCCCCAATGCCTTATTTGCTTTTTCTTTTATCGTTTCTGCTAAAGCCATAGAGTTTCCCTCCCTTATTTAACCGTAATAGTTGTACTCATAACTTGGTGACCAGCACCACAATATTCGTTACATATCACTAAATACTCACCAGGTTCGTTAAATGTCTGTGTGATCTTTTGCACATACCCTGGCATAACCATTGCATTCACGTTTGTTCCAGCAATTTGAAAACCGTGTGTTACGTCCTTAGAAGTCATTGTAAATGTCACTTCTGAACCAGCTGGTATTTCAATATCGTTTGGAGTAAAACTAAAGATTTGAAGAGTCATGACAACTTCGTACTCGTTATCTCCTGTTTGAAATACACCAGGGTTATCAAAAGGTGCTGTTTCGTCTACTTTTTGTGGATCAATTGTTTCCGTGTGACTTGGTGGTCCCATTCCCAGTGCAAATGCTTGATAGCCAGCAAATAGAAAAAACCCTATAATCATAGCACTACTCAAAATAAGCCAAATCTTTTCTTCACGATGCATATCGTTTCTCCCCCTTAATTAGATATCAACTCTAACCATGTACAACCAATAAAATGCTATATATAGTACTAAAATAAATCCTCCTACAAATATTAAGGACGAAGCAAATGCTCCTTTTACTGAATTCTCACTTTCATGCTCAACTTTTTCTTCAGGATTGTTTGTTTTTATTACTTCCATCGAAAACCATCCTCCTTTAATATTTATTTCACTTACATCATATTGCGAATGGTGTTTATTCGAAGTGAAATACATCACATCCGAATACCATATTTACCCCTATTTTTGAACGGATTATGTCAAAGACCAAAATCACCCAATAAAAAACGATCAAATCCCTTGTAAACAAAGGGTTTTGATCGTTAAAAATAATCATTATAATTTGTAACTGGATTGCCACAATTAGCTTTAGGAAATAGTTAATTCCAACTGTTTGGCAAAGAAATAGAGTTTTGTTCCCATAACAGGCTGATTCCAGATATGTTCAATCGCATATTTATAAAGTTTCATCTGTGTATCATATCTTGCTTTCAATTTACGGATGACTTGATCTGTGACTTCTCCATCAATGGCATCTGTTTTGTAATCTACGATAATCCATCCGTCATCCATTGGAATCACACAGTCTATTACACCCTGTACTAACACGTTTTCATTTTCACCTGTCCAATTTGCGTATACCTCCTTAGCGGGAAGTGATAGACTGAAAGGAATTTCCCGATAGATCGATGGTACGTTCATCATATACTGCGCAATTTCTGTGTCAAAAAATGCCTCAACAGCTTTACTATCGACTACATCTGCTTCTTGTCTGGTCAATATTTCACGCTCTACTAATGATTCAACAAATTCACGTATGTCATGTTCTACCATAGGTTTACTCATTGGTATATGTTGCATGACAGCATGCATTGCTGTACCTCTTTCCGTTGCTGATATCGTTTTTTCTTTTTGCATAAACTGCGGCCTTTTAACAATTGGTGCCTGAAATGGTTGTACAAGCTGATCAGCACTATATTCATCTTTTAGTTCACGCTGTCGTTTAATTTCTGTCACCGTTTGTTTGGCACGAGATTTTGCTGCTTCTTGATATGGATACACATAAGAAAGTCTTTTTTCCACATGTTCTTCTAACACTTCATCCTCTAGATCCACCGGCTGCCATGTCGTTATATTCTCCTTCAACTTCTGGTTTGTCTCAACTATTGCTTCCTGCCTATTCGTTAAGTCACTACCATGGACAATAGAAACATTCCACTCCGATGGATCGATTCGGATTTCCTCGAGTACGGCATCACTAACTTCTTCTGTTCGTAACACATCATTGGTCTGATGACGAATGAGTGCTGGCCCAACCCAGTCAAGATACGTTTTGGATTGGATTCGAAAGTGTGCTGGCAACACCCACTGGGCATGATCGATCATTGTTTGCCATTTGTCTTGCTTCTTTTCAAACGAGGCAACATTTCCGACCATTAAGAGTTTTTCTTTTGCACGGGTTAACGCAACATATAAAACGCGCATTTCCTCAGCAAGCAATTCTCGCAATTTTTCCTGTTGTAATGCATGATGAAATAAGGTTGGGTAGGTAATTCGCTTAACAGGGTCAATATATTTACTGGCAAACCCAAGATCTTTATGCAGCAAATATCGTTGCCGTAAATCCTGTAAATTGAACTGTTTATCCATGGCTCCTACAATTACAACTGGAAACTCAAGGCCTTTACTTTTATGAATGGTCATAATTCGTACAACATCTTCTTGTTCACTTAATGCTCGTGCAGCACCAAGGTCTTCGCCGCGTTCCTCCATCCGTTCGATAAACCTTAAGAACCGAAACAGACCGCGAAATGATGTGGTTTCATAACCTCTTGCCCGGTCATATAGTGCGCGCAAGTTAGCTTGACGTTGACGACCACCAGGCATTCCCCCGACAAAATCATAATATCCTGTCTTTCGATAGATTTCCCAAATTAAGTCCGATAGTGCTCCTTGTCTGGACGCCAAACGAAATTGTTCCAATAACTTCAGAAAATGACTCACTTTTACAGCTGTATTACTGTTGTTTTCTTTTACAAATTGCCTCAACGCATCATAATAGGTGTTTTTCCTGTCAGACAACCTTACTAATGCGAGGTCTTCTTCATTCAAACCAACAATCGGTGAATGTAAAACAGACGCTAAGGAAATGTCTTGTCTTGGATTATCTATTACTTTGAGAAAGCTCAACATGATCTTCACTTCAATTGCTTCAAAATAACCAGTGGAAAGCTCGGCATACACAGGGATACCTTGTTTTTTCAGTTCATCAACAATTGTCGGTGCCCATGTCATGGAACGCATTAAAATAACAATGTCCCGGTATTGAACATGACGTTGTGCTTCTGTTACTTTATCAACGACTTGTAAAGCTTTTCCATCTTTTTTTCCAATCCACTGCTTAATTTTATCTGCGTAGGCCCTTGCTTCTAATTGGGCTTTTTCCAAGTCTTGATAATCTTCGTCTTCTTCATTATCTTCTTTTTCCTCTGGAACTTCCCGGTCAATGATTAAAAGTTCAGGTTGTGGCTCCTCATAAGGAAACGAATCATACATTTTATTAGCATAAATTAATTCAGCATCTTGATCATAATTTATTTCGCCTAAATTCTCATCAAATATCTGTCTAAAAATATAATTTGCTCCGACTAACACTTGCTCTCTACTACGGAAATTACTAGATAAATCAATCCGTGACGCCTGATAATCGTTCTGGGCAAAGCGTTTATATTTTTGGATAAATAAAGTTGGTTCGGCGTGACGAAAACGATAGATACTTTGCTTCACATCCCCTACCATAAACATGTTCCCTGGACCTGTCTGATCACTGATTAACGTTAAAATGGTCTCTTGAACAAGATTTGTATCCTGGTATTCATCAACAAGCAGCTCACTGAATTGTTTTTTAAATTGTGTCGCTACAATAGAAGGCAGTGGGTTTCCCTTATCTGAGGACTCATCGACCAATAACTGAAGACAATAATGCTCCAGATCAGAAAAATCAACAATAGCACGTTCTTTTTTCTGCTTGGTAAACCGTTCTTTAAATTGTTTCACTAGTTCTGTTAGTTGTTTCACAACAGGAGCTAGCTCCTGCATGTCTTCTATATGACTTGTAAGATCACGGCTAAACCAGCCATTTTTCATACTATTCCAGCGTTTTTTATAGCTTTCTCTTAAAGCTTTTACCTTATCTTTTTTCGCTTGGTCACATTCAACCTTTTTACCTGAAAGTCTTGCAAACGTACTGCTCGACATAAATGCTTGCAAACCATCCCATGAATCAAGCGATTTTAACGCTTCGTGCAGGTTTTCTAAATCCGATTCGATTGCTTCTGCATAGTGAAATGGACCATCACTTTCACGAGTCAGGCCTAACGCAAGAACAAGTTCTTGTTTCATGGCATCGAATTGGTCTTTTACTTCTCGTTTAATAATAGTTAACCAATTTAAACGTGCCTCATCCCAATCTTTGGGTATGTCATACACAACAGCTAACTGATCAAGCCATTCTTCTGGCCATGGATTTTGTACAGCAAATGTATATAACTTTAGAATAAGATTTTCAACTTCCACATCACTACGATCACTGGAAAACCGGTCGACAACAGCGAAAAAACTTTGTTGTTCGTCACCTTCTTTGCCATACCAATCCTCAAATAAATCATCCAACACTTCTTGCTTAATTAAATCAGCTTCCATGTCGTTAGCAATTCGAAATGAAGGGTCTATATCAAGTAAATAAGCATACTGTTTTACTACATCTAAACAAAAGGAATGTAATGTCGAAATTGATGCACGCTGAAGAAGCGATAATTGTTTTTTTAAATGAACAGAAGTTGGATCTTCTGCCAATGCTTTTTCTAGTGCTGCTCCCACTCGATTACGCATTTCTTGAGCTGCAGCGTTTGTGAACGTTACCACAAGCAAGGAATCAATATCAACCGGACTTTCTTTTTTTAATAGCTTTTGAATAATCCGTTCAACCAAAACAGCTGTCTTTCCAGAACCTGCTGCAGCTGCAACAAGCACATCACTTCCATCTGTATAAATAGCTTTCTCTTGTTCCTTTGTCCAGTTAACCATTTATATCCCCTCCTTATCACGGAGTTGGTCTAGAATTTCATCATCCTTCATATCAACAAGCTTATGATAATTGTTATCCTCAAGTGTAGGATCAAATTGACATACGGAATGAAACGGACAATACGTACACGCAACCGATTGCTTGTGCTGGAATGGGTTTAAATGTACGCCACCTGAAGTCATGTCTATACCAGCTCGCTTCATAATTTGATGAATGTGATTTTGTAAGCTGCTGAATGTCGTATCGTCAGCAATCTTGGAGTGGTTATAAAACCCACCATTTTTCTTCACACCCGCAGGGATTATTTGACTTGTACCAGACTCTAGTGATGTATCCATTAATTTCACTATTTGTTCGTCTGATAATAACAGGCCTTGCATTTTATACTTTTTAAAGATCTCATTCTCGATCGCCTCATCCGACATTCTTTGTTTTCCAGATACCATTGGATTGTGTACATGAAAATATAGTACTCCAGCAGGTGTTGCTTTCACCCCCAGCCACTGTTCGGAATGAGACAAGACAACATCCAGATACGTTAACATTTGTAATGCTAACCCGTAGTATACTTCTACTAGGTTTAAACCTTTTGCACTCGATTTATAATCAACAATTCGTAAAAATAAATCTTCATTACTCAATGCCTTATCAACCCGATCAATTCGCCCGCGTAACATCAATTCAAAGCCATTATCAAGTGGCAAAGTAACGGGTGGCAGTGTTTGCCCTTCCCCAAAGCCAAGTTCCAGACCGACTGGTGAAAACTCACTTTGCTTGGCTTGTTCACTTAAGACATAGGTAGCTCGAGCAATTACCTCTTCTAGCTTTTGCTGAATATATTGATAGCGATTAGAGCTATGCAGTATTTGGTGCTGTAATATTGGTGCAAGTGTGGCCACAGCTTTTTGTGCGTAACCATCTGTTTCCTTTTTATTTAACTGGGAAAAATCTCTACCCTCTGCTTGAATCCATTCTGTGATTTTTTTCAATGCTTCATGGAAAAGGTTCCCAATGTCTGGTGCATCCAGTTTGTACGTCTTTCGCTCATCCAATCCTAAACTATATTTTGCAAAGTGCTGATACGAACAACGATGATACATCTCCAACCTGGAAACACTTGCTTTAACTTGTTCTGGATATAGCTGCTTTACCGTGTCTTCTGATAGATTTTTAGGTGTATTTTGATAGTATAAGCTTTGCAATATCGTATAGGTCGTTCCATATTTCTCATGGTTATCTACATACCAATTCAGTACATGCCACCATACCGGCTTAACAGGATACCCTTTACGATTTCGAGCTAGCTGAGCAGTTAATGCAGACCTTGTTTTCAATGGCGTTGTAATGAATCGATCAGCCTCTGTTAACTCATCAGGATCCTGAAGTAATAGATGGTTAGCACATTCCGGGAACAAATCCTCGAGCCTTTTGATCATTTGGGACGGCATTTTCGATTTTCCTTCTTCATCACTTAACGGATAGCTGACCCATAAATGATCCCGAGGGGCAGTAAACGCAACATACATATAAAACCAGTCATCCAATAATTGACGCTTACTACTCTCAGCAAGCTTTAAACCATGCCCTGCTAAAAGTTCCCGTTCCTGTTCGTTAATCATCCCGTCCCCAGCTGGTTTCATCGGCCAAACACCTTCACTGACGCCAAGAAGATAGGCACATTTTATGCCACTCATTCTAGATCGATCAACAGTTCCAACAGTAACATGATCCATACTAGGAGGTACGTGAGCAAATTTTAAGGAGTCAAAGCCCGCATCAATCGTGGAACGAAACGTTGCTAATGACATCGTTTCCTCCCCTGCCATTTCTACCATTTCATCTAATAGCTGAATGATGGCATTCCATACTTGTTCCTGTTCGCGTCCTTTTTCGATTTGACCCTGATCATCATAGTATGCTCGCATATCCTCTAAGCGCTTAGGAACGTTTAAAGATTCTAACAACAAATAAACACGCTCACATAATTCGTGTACCGTATCCACATTTCTAATTTCTTCATCAAAACGTTCTAGACCTTTAACAACTTGTGCTCGGTAAGCATTGATTCGTTGCTGTGCCTCTTTTTCTGAGTCTGTTTGAGACGTTTGGTCAAACCCACGGAATCGTTGGAAAATCCATTCGTCATCCCCCATCCAACGTTTTCGCGACCGAATCCCATACTCGAGTACGTAATTTTCCAATTCATCAATCGCATCGTCATCAAGTGGATAGTCGGGGTCTGTAGCTGGAATAAAGCCAGTTTTCAACACACGAAAAATAGCATCATAGCGCCAATTACCGTCCACAATATCCAATACGGAACGAACGAATTCCACTAACGCATGATTAAGCATGGGACGTTTTTCATCAATAAATACCGGTATATCATAATCACGGAAAATAGTATCAATTAAGTCATGATAAATATCCGTTTGACGTATAAAAACAGCAATATCTTGAAAACGATACTTTTCTTCTCGTACTAGACGAATAATGTCCTGGGCAGCACCCTCTACCTCAGCACGTGGATGAACCGACTCAGCAACTGTGATAGGTACATTTCCACTATAAGCAGGAGCAGGACGCACATCAAAATTACTCTCTAAATGGGCAAAGGAAGGCTTATCTTTAAATCTACCATTTTCCGGGTCTAGTACTACATTATCTTCTATCGTTATTCCATTTTCCAAAGCCATTGTCTTTAGAATCTGATATGTTTCCTTCGTTTGATAAAACAAATCTAATTCTGATAAATCTTCCCCTTCAGGATGGTCAATCGTTAACGTTACGGTTATGTTTTCACATTTATTCATTAATGCTTCCACAACATATAGTTCCTTTGGTGTGAAGCGATGGAATCCATCAAAGTAAATTTCAGCACCATCTAAAAATGCCGCATCACTCACTTTCTCAGCCAACAATTGTAATTGATCTTCACTATCAATATAGTTGTCCTGAAGCGCAACTATTAATTTTTCATATATATAAGAAATATCATCAAGTTTATTTGACAGCGCCTCTTCTCCAGGGTCTTTATGAACATACTGATTTATTTCAGCCATTTGGAGTCGCAGCATTTCCGGTGTTATACGATATCGTTTAAACTCTGTAATCATTTTTTCTATTTGATCTAAAAAGCCTTGCTTTTCAATTGCTTTTTGAAATACTTGCCACTCTGATTGCTTTTCTTCAATAATTTTGCGAAGCATCATTTGGATACCAACAGAACTAATAAATTTCTTAGTACCGCCACCAGTTTCCTGCAAAACCCGCCAGGCGAGACGCGAAAAACTAACAACCTGACCACGAATACTGCCATGAATATCGTCTTCATTAAATAATGCATATTCCTGCTGAAAGGTCATTTGGTCTGGTACGATATAGAATATCGGAGGACCTTGTGGATCTTGTATCAATTTTGCTTTGATTTCGTCCAGTGTCCTGCCACTCTTACCAGTTCCAGCTCTTCCCACTAAAAACCTGATCCCCATCCTAATCCCCCTCTGCATTTTTTATTATTATCTAAACTTTTACTTTTTTCAATTAGAAAACTTGGCTTATCGTTAAAGGGATTCTTAGTAAGCGTACTTTGCTTTCTTAGAATCCCTTATGCTTTGGAGTGCAAGCCATAATGGCGAATGCTTAAGTTGCACTTATGTGGGGCTGGGACGTTACTAAAGTATTTAACTCAAAAAGACTAACAACGTACTACTTAGGAGGAAATATACGTAGACTCCTTGAAAATACAAACCGATGTTCTGCGTGCGATGCCACGCTATGTAGCTTTCCTTGTCATGCGGGATGATAGGCCTAGGTGAGACACTGTAGTGCGTTAGCACGAAGGGGGCTCATCAGCTGCCCGCGGAAAGCGAAGTATATTTCCGGAGCGGTTTTTATGCGCCAATCATATTCGATTTTTCTTTAAGAAAATACTTTTGTCCCAGCCCCACTAAATAAAAAACTTCTATCCTATTTTATCAAAGACAGAAGCTTTATTATACAATATTCACTTACCGAAACTTAACTGAGCTTCTTTCAACGGCCAATACCTGACATCTACTTTACCTACAAGCTTTTCTGTCGACACGAATCCAAATGCCCTGCTATCCAGACTTTCGATACGGTTGTCACCTAGTACAAACAATTTATCCCGAGGTACCTTAGTACTTCCCGTACTTTCTTCTATTGTAAAATCGTTCGTGAAAGGTTTCTTGCTACCTTGTTTAAACATACTTAAAAATGATTCTTCTACAAACTTTCCGTTTACATATAGTTTATCATTTTTATACTCAATTTCATCTCCAGGTAATCCGATGACACGTTTCACATAATCATCCTCTGCATTTGCATGAAAAATAACAACATCAAAACGATCTACATCTGTTAAATTATAAATCACTTTATTAACCATTAATAAATTGCCTTCATACAGTGTTGGCTCCATCGACCTACCCTCAACCACATAGCTAGCAAATAAAAAGGATCTGAATACAAAGGCTAATACAACCGCTAATAAAATCACGGATATTATTCTAACGTATTTATTTTTGTTCATTGTGTTGCCTCCAGGTTATCATCTAAGCCTATTATACCCAGATTGCAACACGCTTAATCTAATTCTTCACTTGAAGCATCTTTTAACTTTGCCTTTTTAGCTAATCGTTTTTCAATATACTTACCTAGTATCCAAAACAATAAAATACAAACCCCTACCACAATTGTCCGTATTGGGTTTTTAGCAAATTCCATTACACTTGAACCAACAAAAGCTATCGAAAAGATCATAACTGATTTCCCCATAATAACTGCTAATACAAACTGTTGTGTGCTGATTTTGGATAAACCAGAAACAACATTAATAACAGACGACGGCGAAAATGGAAAACACATTAATAAAAACAGCGGTCCAAATCCATGGCGCTCCAACCAGGCAGTAACTCGACGCACCTGTTTATTTTTCCGTATTATTTTGAAGAATTTTTTATTGCCAAGCTTTCGTATTACTAAAAAAACAATAATAGCTCCGACACTAGACCCTGCCCAAGATAATAAAAAACCTTCTAACAACCCATATGCAGCTGAGTTAGCAAACACAAACACAACTAAAGGTAAAAATGGAAGGAATGCCTCAACAAAAGGTAATAGAATACCTGGTAACGGACCTAAACTTTCATATTCATTCAAGATCTCTCTTATAAACTCATCTAATTCTTCTTCTTCAAACATTATTTTCAAATTGGCTAAAAAATTATATAAGTACATTCAGAAATATCCCCTCATGTAAAACTTCAGCGATTCATTATTTCCTATTTTAACTAATTTTATTTTAATCTAAACACATTCATCTGCAAAGTAATTGATGATAATAGCCTCTTTCTTTCCGTTTCCAAAATTTGATTGTTTTTTATGGTGTATTTTATTTCTATTTTATCATATAATAAAAATAGGAACACACGTTCTTAAACGGAGGGAGATTTCATGCGCTATCTTAATGAAGAAGAACTAGAGATTGCTACACGTTTTCTATTTCTTTCGATGGCAATGACTGTTATCAAACAAGATATTCATCACATCCAGCTTGGAGAATTTAAGATAAAAGAACCTTATATTAAACTTTTAGAAGAAATGAATAAACATGCTATGACTGAACGTAGAGAGCTACGTACAACGATGAACCATCAAAGAATTCAGGTTGTTACATTAAATAAAAATGACTCATTTTCATCCTACTTATTTCTATGCAAAGGGCGAGAAGAAAAGCGTAATTACTTTAATCCTGCTATCCGCAAGAAAGTAGAAGTAATCGTTGAGGAGCTTATGCGTAAGGCTCTGCAACCATATCAGGATTATGCTTCTGTAAATACTTGATCCGTTTATCTAATAAGTAGCGAAATTGAGCAGTTCGTTGTACCTGATTAAGTATGGAACCAAACGAAACTTCAATAATAATTCTTTTGCCATTTTTAAAAGTGATTTCCGTTGATTGGCTTGTTGTTTTATTTACTTGGTCAATATGAGAGTGAGCAATCCATGAGCACTTATTACTCGTCGGTGAGGTTGTTGGAAAAAAATACATGCCACTTGAAGGATCAATGGAGATAGGAGCCTTATGGGTAATACCACAAATGTCCCGGGTACCGTCTTGCCTCCCACGTAGACTAGATCCGAAAAACTTGCACGCATAATCTATAATCTTACTAGGAGAATGGTCCACATGATTTTCTCCCTGTTCTTCAATTACACACGTACTTAGTTTCCCATTTTCATCTCGTTGCGCTAAAACAGCCATTGTTAGAGGAGTTACTTCGTGTGAAGGAAGATAAACGTCATTTAACATAATTTTCATCCTTTCTATGTTAAACGGAAATAAAGAGGCTATAGTACTAATTTATCAAATTTTTAGATAAAAGGGTATTCGAAATTATAATTTTATGACAAAGTTCACAAAAAGTTCACAAATTTCGCTATTATTCGTCACTAGACTGATTCTCTTTTTCCAGAGGTACTTCTACAGTTGATTCTGTTGTAAACATGTTATCGAACGGATGAAAATCAGGGTTCAATAACGTATATGTAGCTAATTCCGGCGTATTTTTATCTTGATCCATTTCTACCAAATCCTTTTTATTTTTAGTATGTCGGATTTAGCAGGAAACCATACACACAAAAGCGCTTAACGTCCTTACAGGCTAAGCTCCTAAGAAAAGAACTTTTTTCTGCGTGCGATGTTTTTTCAAGGAAGCCTTTCTTATCCTGTAGTTGGGAGCTGGTTGTTGCTTACATGGTTAATAAATTTTCCTTAGGCTCTAAGTTTTATAATTTTCTAGGTTTAAAAAGGTGCTCCTGTATAGGAACACCTTTTTGCTTAATTTATTGTTCTACTTTTTCACGCAAGTTTGTACGCAAAATCTTGCCCGTTGTATTCTTTGGAAATTCATCCATAAATTTAATCTTAGCTGGAACCCTATATTTAGCTAAGTGTCTTTTACCTTCCACTAGTTTTTCTTCAGTTAGAGAAGGATCATCAGCTACAACAAAGCTTACAACTGCCTCTCCAATATTTTGGTGAGGCTTACCAATCACGGCTACTTCAGTAATATCAATACTAAATACCTCTTGTGGTGAAAATTTCGGTACAATTAATACCGTACCACCATTCATCAACGGCGCATTTAACGAAACGGTTAAACAGAACACATGAAACATAGGTAACGCTGCAATAACGCGGCCCACACTATTGATCGTTAAATAGTTAGCAACATCTTTTGCATACGAATACAATTTTTTATGCGTTAGCATTGCACCTTTCAAGAGAAAGCGTTAACACAATGTGGATGTTTGGACTGAGGTTGATGAATTTTATTGTGGCTGTTGATCGAAAATTTGTACTCTTGATAGATTTCTCGTTCCCTTGATCGATTCTCCACTCTCTTGATCGATTTCCCGCTCTCTTGATCGATTTCGGTATATGCTCGATCGATTTCCAGCTTTCCTTGATCGAAAATTTGTGCTCTTGATCGATTCCCATGGCTCTTGATCGATTCTCCACTCTCTTGATCGATTTCCATGGCTCTTGATCGATTCTCCACTCTCTTGATCGATTTCGGTATATGCTCGATCGATTTCCAGCTTTCCTTGATCGAAAATTTGTGCTCTTGATCGATTCCCATGGCTCTTGATCGATTCTCCACTCTCTTGATCGATTTCGGTATATGCTCGATCGATTTTCAGCTTTCCTTGATCGAAAATTTGTTCTCTTGATCGATTTCCATGGCTCTTGATCGATTTCCATGGCTCTTGACCGATTCTACCCCAAGTTTTACCAGCACATAAAAATACAACCCACTAAACCAAGTGAGTTGTATCCTTAATCCTTAATAAATCAAGTTAATGAAGTCTTCTTTCGATATCTTACCTAGATAATGGGGTACGTCTACATCTTCCAATGCCGCTTCGATAGCTTTTCGCTCGTGACGGATTCCGGTTAACTTATCTTCAATAACCTCAACACTACCTACACCAAAGAAATCGCCATATATTTTGCAGTTTTCGATGTTTCCTTTTTTTACGTCTAAACGAACATCGACTAGGCCTGCATCAAATTTATGTGATTCCTGCACATTGAAGGACGGTGATTTCCCATAGTTCCAATCCCATTTTTGATAACGTTCTTCTGAGATTTTATGAACATTTTCCCAGTCTTGTTCTGTTAATTCATAACGAGGAACATCCTTCACGTCTTCCACGTCAAAAACGTAACGTAAAATGGTTTCCTTAAATTGATCCATTTTAATTTTTTCTTCAAGGAATTCGGAAATATTTGCTACCCGACTGCGGATCGACTTAATTCCTTTTGAAGTGATTTTTTCTTTATTTACATTTAAAGCAGCAACAACGTGCTCAATTTCAGAGTCCAGCATAAGTGTACCATGACTAAACATGCGTCCTTTTGTGGAGAACATTGCATTACCGGAAATCTTACGTCCCTCTACAACGAGATCATTTCTTCCCTTTAGTTCTGCAGGTACGCCTAGTTTGTTCAACGCTTCTACCATTGGTTGGGTGAATTTTGCAAAGTTATGGAAACTCTCCCCGTCATCTTTTGTAATGAAACTAAAATTCAAGTTACCTTCATCATGATAAACAGCACCGCCACCAGATAGGCGACGCACAACTTTAATACCATTTTCATCTACATATTCGGTGTTAATTTCTTCGACTGAATTTTGGTTTCGCCCAATAATAATGGATGGTTTATTAATATAAAATAATAAGTATGTATCCTGCTCCCCGAAGTTTTGTAAAACATATTCTTCTAATGCCAAGTTTATCGTTGGATCAGTAATTCCTTTATTATCAATAAATTTCATAACCTTTAACCTCCCCTAATTGTCTTTCCAACAACCAGTTTAATGCAAAACGACAACCCAATCAAAAGATATACCTCTAAGCTTGCCATACTAATCCTTCATGTGCTAATCGAATCGATCCCTTGTAGTTGCTTTTTGCTTCACTTACTAGATCAATGTTTTCCCTATATTGTGGAAGATGACTCAATATTAATTCTCCAACACCTGCTTCATTAGCAATTGCTGCCCCTTCAACACTCGTCATGTGTCCTGCTTTTGATCCGTCCTGATCCGCATAAAAATTACAATCCGTAATGAGAAGGTCCGCACCCTTTGCAAAATCAATCCATTCATCTTTGTACGATGTGTCAGCAGTATAGACAATCACACTCTCCCCGTCCGTAATACGCATACCAAAACACGGAACCGGATGATTCGTTTGCAGGAATGTAATTGAAAATGGGCCAATTTCAAGCGTCCCATTTGGATCGTATGCTATCCCTTTTGTCGATTGGTGTGTCAAATTTTCAAAACCATTTTTATCCTGTGCATGACCATAAATCGGTAATATTTCATTTCTTTTGCGAATATAAGAATTAACAAGCCATGCATACTGTAACACGCCAATATCTGCTACATGATCCTGGTGATAATGGGATAATACAACTGCATTAATACCCATGACATCCGTATATTTTTGTACCTTTGATAATGCACCACTTCCCGCATCCACTAGTAATGTAAAATTATCCTTTTCCACTAAATATGCTGATGTAGCGCTATTTGGAGCAGGATATCCACCCCAGAAACCAACTACAGTTACTCTCATAAAATATCACCTCGTTAAAAATTTGTTGTAACACAGCATTGACATAATGCATACTGTTATAATACAATACAGTTACCAACTTAAAGGAGGATGCACATGATAAACGTCGTTGAATTTTTTAGGAATTTACCAAAGAAGAAATGTCAACAATGTGGGAATGCCATGCATGAAAAAGCCGATTGTTATGGCAATGTTTGTGACGAATGTGATCATCCAGCAAGATAGTAATTAGTATATCCAAGTAATCAAATGGAATAAATTTATTTAACTGTACTATAACATTAACATTATAATCTATCCACTTAGCAGCTATAAATAGTTGCTAAATTTTTTTGCTTAAATCTCTGAAAAATCATATCATTCTATTACCTTTTATTTTATAATTAGTTAGAGTACCGAAACATTCTTTGAAAGGGGTTTAATCATGACAACGAAACAAAAAAGATGGACACGTTCAGAAGTACCTATTGAGCAAACATGGGATTTAACTGACTTATTCTCAACTGATGAGGAATGGGAAAAAGAACTAGCTGCTGTACAAGCCGATGTCAGTGATGTTACACAATATAAAGGTAAACTTGGTGAAAGTGCTAAAACCTTATTAAACTGTCTTACTGCACTAGAAAGTTTTCAAAAAAGATTGATTCGTGTAGCTACATATGCTAGTTTGCGTGCAAGCGCTGATGGGTCTGATCCGAAAAACCAGGGGGATTCTGCAAAAGTTTCTGCAGCAATGGCGGGAATCGGTGCCAACGTTTCTTTTATCGAATCTGAATTACTTACCATTCCAGAAGCTAAACTAAAAGATTTTTTACAAGAAGAAAAAGAGTTACAAACCTACGAAAAAATGTTAAATGACATTATGGAGAAAAAGCCTTATACACTTTCTCCAGAAATAGAAGAAACATTAGCTTCACTTAGCGAAGTTCATGGTGCTCCATATATGATTTATCAGCGTAGTAAATCCTCTGATATGGATTTCTCGTCTATTGAGGATGAAAACGGTGAAGAGCTACCAATGTCATTCGCCTTATATGAAGATCGCTATGAATTATCACCAGATACAAAAATACGTCGTAAAGCCTATGATTCTTTCATCCAAACGCTAAATCAATACAAGAATACCTATGCAGCAACATATGCGACAGAAATAACAAAACAGGTTACCATGTCGCGTTTACGTTCGTACAATTCGGTTACTGACATGCTCTTGCAGCCACAGGATGTTACACAGGAAATGTACCATAATCAATTGGAAGTTATTCAAAAAGAACTTGCCCCACATATGCGACGCTTCGCGAAGCTTAAACAAGAAAAGCTTGGTCTGGATAAATTGCATTTTAGTGATTTAAAAGCACCATTAGACCCTGAATTCAATCCAGAAACATCATATGAAGAAGCAACTAATACTATTCTTGAAGCATTAGAGGTAATGGGACCTGAATACACAGAAATTATGAAAAAAGGAGTCAACGATCGCTGGGTCGATTTCTCTGATAATGTAGGAAAACAAACTGGTGCTTTTTGCGCAAGTCCGTACGGCGTACATCCATACATCCTTCTAACATGGACCGGTACGATGCGTGGAGCGTTTATGCTTGCACATGAACTAGGCCATGCAGGGCATTTCTACCTAGCTGGGAAAAACCAAGACTTAGTTAACACGCGTCCTTCTACCTATTTCGTTGAAGGTCCATCAACCATTAATGAATTATTGCTTGCAAACCATTTAAAACAAAAAACAGATGACAAACGAATGAAACGCTGGGTAATCACTCAGTTACTCGGAACGTATTATCATAACTTTGTTACCCACTTACTAGAAGGAGAATTCCAGCGCCGTGTATATGCACTAGCTGAAGAAGGAATACCACTAACAGCTAATGTATTATCCGAGCAAAAACGGGAAGCATTAGAAAACTTCTGGGGTGATACAGTAACATTTGATGAGGGTGCAGGCCTTACTTGGATGCGCCAGCCACATTACTATATGGGATTATATCCATATACGTATTCTGCTGGATTAACGGTATCAACTGCAGTAGCTCAAAAAATCCAAACAGAAGGAAAACCTGCTGTTGATCGTTGGCTAAACGTACTTAAATCAGGAGGAACAATGAAGCCACTTGATCTTATTAAACAAGCTGGTGTCGATATGTCCAAACCTGATGCGATCAAAGATGCAGTTGCATTCGTTGGTTCACTCGTTGATGAATTAGAACAAAGCTATGAATAAATATCTAGTATATCCCAGGTGAGAAAATCACTTGGGATTTCTTTATTGCTTACTCTACAATCGTAGAAAATGAGTAAATTGGGGCATGTGAACTACTCCCACCACTTACCACCCTTACGGGTTGCTTGAAGTGGGGGCTTCTTGGGTAATCGT
>NZ_JBHTKJ010000030.1:0-42555 GCF_042675965.1 Virgibacillus byunsanensis
CCCCTTACCGTTGGGCTACGCCCTTCACACACTTGAAGAGGGAGACTTCTTTCGGAAGTACGTTAAAGAGGATAAACATATCTAAATAATATTAATTAAAAGTATATGAGCGAATCTCATATACTTTTTTGTCTTTGTTTTATCATATGACGAATACTATAATAAACTATTAAAAATAACCCAAACACCGCAAATGACTGTAATTCTATTTTCAATAACGTTATAACAGAAGAAACATTATCATAACCCCCCACGATCAATACAAATAAAAAAAATGCGGTTAATACCAACAAGCTACTAAAGACATAACTTAACATTCTAGTTGCTTGCATCGTAATAAAAAAGTGGATTAGCGGTTGTATAACGAAGTAGCTTGTAAATATCCCTATAAAAATAATAATATAATAAATATGTTCTTCCTTAAGCCCCATTATTAACAAATGAGATATTTTGAATCCACCTATATTAACTTGGTTTAGGCTTGATTGAAACAATATAATCAACTACCCTCTATATAGAAAATTATTAATCATTTTTTACGAATATTTATACTTTTATACCTACATGATTATCGTTATCGATTTTCTCTGATATAATTGGATTTAATTGTTTGTTTTATAGGGGGAAGTTTATTGAATAAAGCTTATATTTACATAATCATTGGAGCTGCATTGTGGGGTACAATTGGATGGTATGTAAAACATTTATACGCATACGGATTTACTCCAATGGAAGTTGTAACACTTAGAGCATGGAGTACAGCCATTATGCTGTTAGGATTTATGCTGATCGTCTCTCCCAAAACATTGAGACTACAAAAGTTAATAGATATTAGATATTTTATAGGTACCGGAATTCTCAGTATTATCTTCTTTAATTACTGTATGTTTACGGCAATCGAACTTTCGACTATTCCGGTAGCAACAGCGTTGTTATATACTGCTCCAGCGTTTGTTACGATCATTTCTTTTTTTCTATTTAAAGAACCATTAACCAAATCAAAGATTATGGCGTTAGTTATTACGTTAATTGGGACAGCATTTGTTGTAGGTTTAATACCTCCTAACCTTGAAGTGTTGCAGATCGGAAGTATATTATTTGGTCTAGGATCTGGGTTAGGTTATGCACTTTATAGTATTTTTAGTAAGTTCGCATTAAAGAAATATTCGAGCTTAAGTATTACAACATATACCTTTATTATTGCCAGCATCACTCTATTGCCCTTTTTCCCATACCAGGAAAAATTTCACCTTTTACTGAATCCCGCCGTACTATTTTATGCATTTGGTTTAGGGTTTCTTCCAACTGCATTTGCCTATATTATATACACCTATGGCTTACAACAGACAGAAGCTTCCAAGGCCTCTATCTTAAGTACGGTTGAACCTGTAGTGGCAACTTTGGTCGGGGTTTTAATCTTTCATGAAGCCTTTTCATTTGTGCAAATGATTGGTATGGCTTGTATCATTAGTGCAGTAATTCTAATTCAATACAATAGAAAACGATTGAAACTAAATTTTTTTAAAAAAACTTCCATTTAAGTGATGTTCATCACGTCAAAATAAAATAAAAACCATTATCATTAAGCTATATCCAATTAGGAGGTAATGATAATGAACACATTTACTGCAGAACATACACCTGCTGAAATAGTAAAGGTTTTTCCAAAAGCGAGCGATTTATTTAAAAAACGCCGAATCGACTTTTGCTGTGGCGGAGATAAACCGTTAGAGCAAGTATTTACAAAAGGAAATATGGACGCAACAACTGTATTAACTGAGCTAAATACAGCGTATGAGAATTGGGAAAAAGATGACAATGAAGTTACTGACTGGGATGCTATTCCTGCATCTGAATTGATAGATCACATTGTTTATAGTCATCACGCATATTTAAATGAGGAATTACCAGCTTTGGGACAATTTGTCACAAAGATCTTTCGCGTACATGGAGCAAAACACCCACACTTAAAAGATCTACATCGTCTATATAATGAGTTCAAATTAGAAATGGAAGAACATATGGTTAAAGAAGAAAGTGAAGTATTCCCATTAATTAAAGAATACGAAAAGAATCCTAGTGATAAACTTCTATCCCATATCCACGAGGTAAACGGTGGATTAGAAGATGAGCATGAAGCTGCAGGTGATCTCTTAAAACAAATAAGAGAAATCACAAATGACTTTGAACCACCTGTTGATGCTTGTAATTCTTATCGGATAACGTATGCACGTTTATCGGATATGGAATCCGACACTTTCCAACATGTACATTTAGAAAATAATGTGTTATTTAAAAGTTTATAAACCAAACTAAATGAAATTCAATGTTAGAGGAGGAGCGTTAAACAACGCCCCTCCTCTTTCAACTTAAGCAAGTTCACTAGTACTTGCTTCTCATCATATGTTATTATTTTTATAATGAAAATCGCTTTTTATTTTTGACAGCCATTGCAGACTGTTTCTTTTCTAAACGTAATTCTATTTGTTGCAAGCTTTTTTCATCTTGTAATAACTCTTGTTTATTTTCTTTAACTAATTGTTCAAATGATTGGAATTTTGGTCGCATATTATACACTCACCCCTTTACTATTATTCATTATCTATTATACCCTATTTAAAACTTATTAATCGAAATTATTTGAACATTTTATAACATTTTTAGAAACTCGGCTTTTTGCCAATCCTTAATGGCGAAATCCTAAGTTGTACTTATGTAGAGAAGTAAGTTTTATCTTTCCTAGCTACTAAATTCAAACATATTATGGAGGTCATTATTTTGCATCATTTACTTAACGAAAAAGTTCATAACATTGAAATCTCTGGTATTAGAAAGTTTTTTAATATGGTTGCAGATGTGAAAGATGTAACATCACTAACCATAGGTCAACCAGATTTTTATACACCAGATCATGTAAAAGACGCTGCTGTTCACGCAATTAATCACAATAATACATCCTACACACACAATGCAGGAATAATGGATCTTCGTAAAGCCATAGCCAAATACTATGAAAACAACTATTCTGTTAGTTATAATCCGGAATCAGAGATCATCGTCACAACCGGGGCTTCACAGGCAATTGATATCACCTTTCGCACCATCCTTAACCCGGGTGATGAAGTTATCTTACCTGCTCCCATCTATCCTGGTTACGCACCTTTAATAACTCTAGCAGGTGCCAAACCTATATACGCGGACACGACAAATGATGGGTTTAAACTAACAAAAGAAGTATTGTTAAAACACATTACTGACAAAACAAAGTGTTTGGTACTTCCATATCCATCTAATCCAACTGGTGCTTCGTTTTCTAAAAATGAATTACAAGAACTTATTTCCATATTAAAAAAAGAGAACGTTTTTATATTAGCAGATGAAATATATAGCGAATTAGTTTATGACTATGAGCATGTATCCATCGCAAGATTTCCCGAAGTAAAGGATAAAACGATTGTCATTAATGGGTTATCGAAATCACACGCAATGACAGGATTTCGCCTAGGTTATGCATTAGCACCTGCTTGGCTAGCCAAGCACATGTTAAAAGTGCATCAATACAATGTTACTTGTGCATCTTCTATTAGCCAATATGCAGCATTAGAAGCACTAACAAAAGGTAAAGAAGATGCAATTAGAATGCGCGATGTATACAAAACAAGACGTAATTATGTCTATGAAAGGTTAATAGGGATGGGATTACAGGTAAACAAACCAGAAGGAGCCTTTTATTTCTTTCCGAAATTCCCTATTAAAGAAATGTCGTCTTTCCAATTAGGATTAAACTTAGTTCAGACAGGGAAAGTTGCGTTAGTTCCAGGGGATTCGTTTTCGGATATTGGAGAAGGTTACATGAGGCTATCGTATGCTTATGATATAGAAACCATTAAAATAGGTCTCAATCGTATCGAAGCATTTTTAGAAACAAATGATATAATATAGTAGTGGATGATGATAAACATCTATTGAATCGTAGTATTAACAATTTTTAGGTTGTTTCATTTCTTCTTATAGTATCATACAGATTTAAAAGCCTGTCTAACTCTTGACTTATGGTGATAGACTCATTACTTGTGAGTCCTTTTTCCGAGGCAACTTTAGACATTCTATTTCTTAAAAATTCAATTCTATCAAGAAGCATATCATGAGTTTTCATTATAGTATAAAGGGTACCTCCTTTTGTTCATTTATTATACTTTAGCACACCAAATTAATGGTTGACAAGTTTTATGAAAATCATGGAAAATCAACATGAAAATGTATCGTTTTAAACTTATATTTTCATCTCGTTAAATAAAAAGGGGGTCTAGTATGTATGTATTTCAAAAGAAATGAACCTTATCGCTACGCGTTTGATAATCCTATTAATGGAACTTTAAGTAGAATAGAGAAAAATGAAAAGGTTACTGCTAACGTCTTGCTATTAGATGTAAGTAATGAGGGTGCTAAGGTTTCAAGTACTAACGATATACAGTGGAATAAAAGCTCAAAAATTAATCTAGTATTTACATTAAATGATACCTCTTTCCATGCTTTAGGTGAAATAAGTTGGATTAAAAGCTATCATAAATCAACAGAGATGGGACTTCATTTAAATACAGATGAATCTTATCAAAAAAACATGATATCCGTTCTTAAAGACATCGCTAAAAGTACAAGAAGTAAATAAGAAGAATTACTTATTTTTTTTAAATAGAAACCGTATTTATTCGAATCCATTTGGTCACTATGCTACTATATGGATACAGTTAAAGAGAGGATGTCTTTTTTGACAGAAACAAAAGGTAAAAATGAGTGGGTCGAATGGGGCAAAGCAATATTTATTGCAATTCTAGTAGCATTTTTTTTAAGAAGCTTTGTATTTGCTACCTCCATAGTTGAAGGAGAAAGTATGGATCCTACTCTTCAAGATGGAGAGAGAGTAATTTTTAATAAAATAATTTATTTTATAGATGAACCTGAGCGCGGAGACATTGTGATAATTGAGCGTCCAACTAAAAATTACGTAAAAAGAGTAATAGCATTACCAGGTGAAACGATCAAGATAGATAATCATGTTTTGTATATAAATGAAGAAGCGTATGAGCAAAATTTCATTCGACAAGAAGCTCTAAATAGTACTGGGAATTTTGGACCTATCCAAGTTCCTGAAAATAATTATTTTGTGATGGGCGATAATCGTGCTATTAGTAAGGATAGTCGCAATGGGTTAGGCATGATAAACGAGGATGACATTATCGGTAAATCGGAATTTGTCATATTTCCTTTTGATCAATGGTCTATAACAAGATAAGGAATAGGGTCAGACACGACGGTCGTGACTGATCCCTTTTAATTTTTACTCGTTATCAAATATCATATATCCCATGTTCAATACTAGAATACCTAGACAAACTATCCCAAATACTGTTTCCCATCCCATGACCGTGCACCCCTTCCTTATTCTATATGTATACGTTACAATCCCCATAGAGAATTAACAAGAAACCTTCTCCTACCTATCATACCAATTTCCATTCCCTAAATAAAGCAAAAATGTGATAAAATGAATAGAAAAGCGGAGTGGGCTTGTTCAGCGACGAAAAACATAGACAAGCAACCGTAGAGCACCGGTTTTTGTGCTCAAGTGTTGATTGACTATGTCTCGAGTCGCTAGCCCTCGCAGCTAGACATGAAAAGCGGAGGTGACTGATTAGAAGCGGACGCATAAGCAAGAAACCGAAGAACGAAAGGGTTTAACGTTCGAAGTGTTAATTGCTTATGACGGCCAGCTTCTAGGAACCGCAGCTAGACATGAAAAGCGGAGTGGGCTTGTTCAGCGACGAAAAACATAGACAAGCAACCGTAGAGCACCGGTTTTTGTGCTCAAGTGTTGATTGACTATGTCTCGAGTCGCTAGCCCTCGCAGCTAGACATGAAAAGCGGAGTCGACTGATTAGAAGCGGAAGCATATGTAAGAAAAAATCTAGATTAAGTACTAGTTATCATCGTTGTTGAAAGTAGGTTATTATATGATCCACTGTCCCTATTGCGGTACAAATGTAAAAGAAGATGAATTATATTGTATTAAGTGTGGTAAAGAATTACCAAACGATATTAGCCAGCGGATAAACAAGGAAACAGGTTTTAATCGACTCTGGTTTTATCCTATAACTATGACAATATTATTAATACTTGCCTCAGGAATATACTTTATTTTTCTTCAGAACCAAACTACACAAGCAACAGAATTATATGAGCAAGGTGAAAAAAATATCTTGGATGAAAATTATACGGAAGCAAAACATTTATTTGAAAGTGCACTAGAACATAAAGATAGCTTCACTCAAGCAGAAATATCACTAAATTTTGTAGATGTTGCATTAAAAATTAAATCTAAACTAGACGGCGCTACATCGAAATTAGAAGAAAGTAATTTTCAAGAGTCTTTAACCCTTATGAATGAAGCAGAAAGTGATTTGAAGAATTATAATGGTACAGCAGTTTCCAACTTAATTGATATTATTGTAGACAAACGTAACACCATTCAGTTAGAACAATTAAAAAATAAAATTGAGCAAGACCCTAATATTGATGAATTAAAAATACTTTTATGGGAAGCAGAAGCAATTAATAATGAAGAAGCAGAAGTAATAACAGCTAATATCCGAAGTCAGATTATTGAATATGTATTTTCAAAAGCGAGTGATCAATTAAATAGAAACCATTTTTCAGATGCGCAAATGTTAGTTGACGATGGATTAAAATATGCACCTAATTCTGAAAGACTACTAAGTTTAAAAACTACTATCGATAAAGAAAAAACTGCCTTTGAGACTGCTCAACAGGAAAGAATTGAACAAGCCTTTTCAACAGCGGCACAAGAACAAGAATTGAATGAAAATGATGCAATTGAAGTGAATTCTGTCTCATTGGATAGTGACGATCAGGAAAACTTAGTTGTTACAGGAGAAGTTAATAGTGTAGCAACAGTCCCAATAAATTCTATTTCAGTAGAATATGCTATAGTCACAAATGACGACTCGGAAATATTAACGAATGAAGTTTATGTGTATCCTGACAAGCTTTACCCTGACGAAAATGGGAAATTTGAATTTACACATTTTGATTTGGAAGATAGCAATAATGATTTTGAGATAACTATTAATAAAATTAAATGGTACACAGAATAATAGCATATTTACTATTGGAGTGAACAAATATGAAAGAAAAACGATATAGACCAATCACTGTGTCTGTTCTGCTGCTTATGATTGGAGTGCTAGGACTATTTGCTATTTATCATTCTTGGAATACCAAAGAAGTATCTGTTACTAGTACAGTAGTCAACAAAGTTAAAAGCGCTGAAAAAGGCCTTGACTTAAAGTCAATCATCCATGAAGCGGAAAAGAATGTAATGCTTATTGAGGGGCAAAATGATCAAAACACAATAACCGGGTCGGGGTTTTTATATAATAAAAAAGGTGATATTATCACCAATGCCCATGTTGTAGAAAATGCGGATGTAATATACGTTAGAACTGCAAACGCACGTATATATCCAGCTGCGATTGTTGGAATGGGAGAAGACACGGATATTGCTGTTATACGCGTACCCCAACTAGCAGGTCAAACCAATCTATCCATCGAAAAAGAACAAAAAGCAGAAGTTGGCGATGAAGTCATAGCTCTTGGAAGCCCCCATGGTTTTCAAAACACAGTTACATTAGGGATTATATCTGGTAGAGAACGTAACTTTTCCGTAGATGGCTTTGACTATAAAAATGTCTATCAAATATCTGCTCAAATTACGCAAGGTAATAGCGGTGGACCTTTAATAGAGCGGGAAACTGGTAAAGCTGTTGGAATAAATTCTGTTGGCACAATGGACGGTACAATTGGTTTTAGTATACCGCTTGATGAAGTAATTGGCCAACTAGAACAATGGTCAAATGAGGCCCAAAATGACCAATTAGACTTTTCAAATACAGGGGATATCATCAGCACGATTGATCCTGAGCAACTTCAACTGGATGCCGAATATTTAGTTGATTACTTTTTTGAAAGTATTACAATTAGAGATTATGTAGGAGCATATACGTTATTAGGCAGCGACATTCAATCTGAAATTTCATATTCTGATTTTCGTGAAAGATACATTCATATCGTCGATCTGGAGTACGCTGAAGTTGCTAGTAATTTATCAGTTGAAAGCCTAATTAAAATAACTGCTGAGGTAAATGTAGAGAGTAAATTACCGGATACCGAAGAGAATAGTATGGATACGTATCAATATGAATTTACGATTGGTTATGAAAATGATCAACTTAAAGTGCTTAGCCTTACCTACTAAATATTCCATAAACAACCGATTCATTAGTTATTCCAACTATATAAAATTAGCTTGTGCGAATAACGCACAAGCTAATTTTATTAATTATACAGTTTGAAACAACTCGGTCAATTGTTCAGGGGGCAACGGTTTACTATAGTAAAAACCTTGCATTTCATCACATTTTTCATTTTCTAAAAAGGTTAACTGTTCAATGGTTTCTACACCTTCTGCAATTACTTTCATATTTAATGAGTGGGACATATGAATAATCGACTTCACAATCGCTTGATTTTGCTTCTGGTTTTCATCCATAAACATTTTATCTATTTTCAACTTTGTAATTGGAAATATGCTTAAATACTTTAATGATGAATATCCAGTGCCAAAATCATCAATTGATACTAGTACTCCAAATTTCCTTAATCGATTCATAGTTTTTAAAATTGATTCCTCATTAGTCATTGCCATACTTTCTGTGATTTCAAGCTCTAAATAACAAGGTTCAAGCCCTGTGGATTCTAAAATTTGTTCCACTTTTTCAACAAGGTTCTTTTGATGAAACTGCTTGGCAGATAAGTTAACGCTAACAATGATAGGTTGATAGCCTTTATCCTGCCATGCTTTGTTTTGTCTGCATGCTTCTTTTAATACCCAGTCCCCAATATCGATGATTAAACCAGTTTTTTCTGCAAGTGGAATAAAATCATCTGGTGGAATGTATCCTTTTACTGGGTGACTCCATCTTAATAATGCTTCAAAACCAACGATTTCCTTTGAATGCAAACTCTTTTGTGGCTGATAATGAACCTCAAACTGCCCTTCTTTTAAAGCTTTTCTTAATTCTCTTTCCATAGTTAACATCGTTTTAAAATTTTCAGAAATAGATGATTCAAAAAGATTATAATTATTTCTATGTTTTTCCTTAATAACATACATAGCAGAATCAGCATGCTTGATTAAATCATTTGGTGTTCCCCCATTTTTGGGATAAATACTAATACCAATGCTTATGGAAGTGAACACCTCATAATCATCAATTTTAATGGGTTTTTCAAATTCAGAAATTAAATTTTCTGCCAGGTTCACCGCGTCGTCTTCATCGTTTGTATGTCGTTGCAGAATTAGAAATTCATCGCCACTCATCCTGGCTATAAATGTGTCGATTTGGAGAAATGATTTTAGTCGTTCCCCGCACGCCTTTAACAATTCATCACCGAATGCATACCCCAATGTGTCATTGATCTCTTTGAAATAATCTACGTCTATAAAATAGACAGCTAACCATTCATTACTTGTTTTAGCTTCTTCAATTGCTTCCTGCAAAACTTTGTTAAAGAAATTTCGATTTGGTAAATCGGTTAACTCATCATAATAAGCCATAAATTCTATCCGTCTTTCATTCTCTACCCGTTCTGTAACATCTCTAATAAGTGCTACTTGAACAATATTTCCTTGATTATTTGATGGATGTTCCATGACTTCAATAAAAATTTTACTTCCATCTTTTCTTCTTCCTACTAGTTGACAAGAATTTTCAGGATGTTGATGGATTTCTTTATCCACAGTACTATTATTTGGATCTTCAATGAGTTGGGAGATCGTTATGTCCTTTATTTCTTGTTGGGAATAATCAAACATATTCGCAAAAGTCATGTCACAATCAATAATTTTTTCGTCATCGTACATAACCACACCTTCAGCACTTGAATGAATTAATTGATTTATGTATTTTTTCACTTCATCTGTTCTATCCTGTAATGATAATTCACTCATGATTAAACAGTATACATTTCCATCAATAAGAATGGATTTAACTTCAATTAGCTTGTTATGGTTGTTTTTTTGCTCCATTATAAAGTGAGTATCGTTATGATCTTTTAATAGATTTAAATCTAGAATATCTACAATGGATAACGGATGAGAGTCATTTATTTTTAATAAAGTAAATGCAGCCTCATTTCCATCTAGGATACCCCCATTTTCATTCACAAATAGAATTGCCTCTTTCAAGATTGTTAATACTTTACGGTGTATTGGTAAGTTAAATTGTTCGTTTGACATCGACTTTTCCCCCAATTACATGGACACAATTATCCTATAATCATCTTCTCTTTTGGAAAATGGTATTTCCCACTTTTCTTGTTATCTTTGAACATGAATAGAAACGTTATTATTCCGACTCTACCAATAAACATTAAGAACATTAATACAATTTTACTAAATGTAGTCAGTTCACTAGTAATACCAAGAGACAAGCCAACTGTTCCAAAAGCCGAAGTTACTTCAAAGATTATTTGTGATATCGTAAAAGGCTCTACCACAGAAATAATTAAGACAGAACTAAATACAAAAATGAATGCCATCAAGGTAATTGTTACAGCCTTGAGTAAATCATCTTCATATACCTCACGATTAAATATTCGAATACTTTTCCCGCCTCTTGCGTATGTAACAATGAAGATTACAACAAGCGCAAATGTAGTAGTTCGTATACCACCACCCGCACTACTTGGTGAAGCACCAATAAACATTAGAAATGACATAAAGAGATGATTTTCCTCTGTCAATTGGCTTACATCCATGGTGGATAACCCACCACTTCTTGTTGTTACAGACTGAAATAAAGAGTAGAAAAGCACCTCATGCCAGGACTTATCAGCAAAAAAGTTCCCAGAGTCTAAAAGCATGATAAGTAATGTACCAACAACAATTAAAATAAAGAAAGTAAGTGTAGTTACTTTTGTAAACAAAGTGAAACGTAGTAAATTGCGATCAACATTTTTGGTAAACATATACTCTTTTACTTCTATCAAGACTGGATACCCTATAGCTCCAAAAATAATTAATAACATATTAATAAATTGTACGAAGTAATCATCTTTAAAAGGAATCAACGATTGACCAGTAATGTCGAATCCTCCATTGGTTGTAGCGCTTATAGCACCAAAGAAACCGTTTAAGTAAGCTTCACTTGCTGTAGGAAAGTATTGTAAATAATACGTTCCAAGTATAATGAAACCTATAAATTCAATAGTTAATACAACAATGAAAATTTGCTTAATTAAATGGACCATGCCTGCAAAGTTGGTCATATTCTGATCTGTCATAATTAGTCGTCGTTCTTTTAACCCTATTTTTTTACCTAATAGAATCCAAATAAATGTTCCTATTGCCATTACCCCTACTGCACCAAGTTGTAATATAGCAGCAAGCATAAAGATACCAGTTGTACTTAGTGTATCAGCTATTGTAATTGTACTTAACCCTGTAACACTTAATGCACTAACAGCTGTGAAAATGATATCAATGAAAGCAATATCCGCTGTTTTTTGATGTGCAATTGGCATTGACAATATAAATGTAGAACCAAGAACCGCTATAAAATAGAAAAAAAACAGCAGTTGAACGGGTGATAAATCACTAATTTTCTTACCTATTATTTTAAAGAACATATTGTTACTCCTTATATCGGTTCATTTACAGAAAACTTAATAATATTATAGCAGTCTAATTTAATTATTGCTTGTATTTTCGACACTTTCCCTTAATTTCTCTACAATTTCTATGGATAAACACGTTGTAACCAGTAATTCTACCATCAAATATCTATAATAAACAATCTTTTATTAAACTTGAAAAGGTTAGTCACTTATGACTAACCTTTTTCATAATCAATTATATTAATTCTTTAAACTTTTCTAAGAGTGATTCTCCTTGGTAGCCCTGATCAATTAAATGCCTTAACATATCTTTAATAATTCCTTTTTGTTGATCCACAATTGTTCCCATAAATAACACATTCATATGGGCGCCGATTTCATTTATGCCGATAATAGAGGTCAGAAATGTCGCGGGGGGATTGCTTTCTTTTGATATAGTAACCTGAACCATTACTTCCTCTTTTTGAGATCGTAACCGTTGGAAATATTCAAGGTTGTCATGACTCATGAACGCTTCAATTACCCATCGATTATAATCATCTTCGCGATTAATAATAAGTCCATCTATCAATGTAATCTCATGCTGAATGATATTATCATCTTTATCATCAATGATTTCTAATGATTTAAGTTTAAATGTTTTCATTCGTTCACATCCCCCTTTTCCCTCTCCATATGATCAGCCACCTATATAAGACATCTCAATTTTCTTTCGATTATTATGTTTATTTTCAGTACGCTCATCCGAATAACGATCTTTTCTTCTTCCCCATAATCCAGTAAGTTCATCGGTTAATTGTTCATTAGTCAAACCTTCGCGAATTTTTTTACGTATATCAAAACCACTTGATGCAAAAAGACAGGTGTATAATTTACCATCAGCCGCCAGTCGAATTCTAGTACAAGTTCCACAAAATGAGTCTGTTACAGAGGAAATTACACCTATCTCTCCCCCACCATCTTGATAGCGATATCTAGAAGCTACTTCACCATAATAGTTTTCTTCAGCTGGTTCAAGGGGCATCTCGCTATTGATGACATCTACAATTTCTTTTTTAGAAACTACATGGTTAAGATCCCAACCATTATGGTTACCTACATCCATAAACTCTATGAAACGCAGTATTACGTCACTATCCTTAAAATAGCGAGCCATCGGGACAATCTGGTTTTCATTCATCCCTTTTTTTACAACCGTATTAATCTTTACCTGTAAACCTGCCTGTTGGGCTGCTTCGATACCTTTTAAGACTGGTAGTGTCACAACCCCCTTACCATTAATTTCTTTAAACACATCATCGTCAATCGCATCTAAACTTATATTAACACGCTTTAATCCTGCTTCTTTTAATTTTTTAGCCTGTTTAGGAAGGAATATGCCGTTCGTTGTCAAAGCAATATCTTTTATTCCCGGGATTGCTATTAATTGAACTATTAATTGATCTAGATTTTTACGCATTAATGGCTCTCCACCGGTAATACGTATTTTTTCAACACCTAATTGACTAAACGTTTTTGCAAGTCGTACAATTTCATCAAAGCTCAGCAATTCACTTTCAGATAAAAATGGGTAATCATCACCAAATATTTCTTTTGGCATGCAGTACGTGCAACGAAGATTACACTTATCTATAACAGAAATTCGTAAGTCTTTTAGTACTCTTCCAAAGTGATCTTTAATAGGTGTTTGCTCTCGTTCATCCATCGAACACACTCCCTTTTTATCTAAGAATTAAATTCACGCTGTGTATCGGCTTCATTAAGTAATAAGAGTTCCACATCTGTACCAGGTTCAAATCCCCTAGTTCCTCCAGGTAGCACCATTAAACCTGTTGTATGGGCCAATGAAGAAACGACGTTCGATTTATCCATTCCGGCCAGATGCGCAAGTACCTCTTTATTTTCATATGACACATAACTTCGAACAAACCTTGTGAAAGGGTTCGGCTTTGGAAATGGATCCACAAGTGTTGCTTTAATCCGTTTTAAATAGGGGTTATCACTAAATAACATATGGTGAAGGATTGGCCTAACAAATAATTCAAACCCAACATAACATGCTGAGGGATTCCCTGAAAGTCCGAATAACAATTGATTGCCTCGCACTGCCACAGTTGTCACACTACCAGGGCGCATAGCGACTTTGTTGAATAAAACATCTGCACCGAGTTTTTCATAAATGGCTGGCATCAAATCAAAATCACCGACTGATACCCCCCCAGTTGTAATTAAAATATCTACTTCATCAAGTGCCTTTTTAATCGTTTGGTAACTTGAATCAAATTCATCTGCTAGCTTTCCTAAGTAGTTATACTCGCCACCTGCTCGAATAATTTGCGATGCAATCATATATGCATTTGAGTTTCTGATTTTGCCTGGTTGTAATTCTTCCTCAACATCCAAGAGCTCTGTTCCTGTTGCAATAACACCGACTACTGGTTTTTTAGCAACTGTTACTTTATGGTAGCCAAATGTTGCTAACAATGCTTTGACACCAGGATTTATTAAGGCCCCTACTTTTACTAAGGTTTCACCGTTGGTAACTTCAGACCCTTCTTTAATTATGTTTTGATCCGGTCTCATCTTACGTTTAATGGACATAAAGTCTATTCCATTCTCTTTAAATGTACGACAGATTTCAAACATAGCAACACAATCAGCCCCCTCAGGGATTTGTGCTCCTGTCATAATTCTAATCGCCTGATTCTTATGTATGACTTTCGTGGGTACCTGACCTGCACCGATGTGCTCAATTACTTCAAAAGATACTGGGTTATCTAAAGAAGCATCAATTGTATCTTCAGATCGAAATGCAAATCCATCATATGGTGATTTATCAAATGAAGGTACTGGATGCTTTGCAACTACTGACTCAGCCAATCTTCTATTATCACTATGGTGTAATAAAACCACTTCCTCGCTACCTTCTATTCGATGGTTCATGACTTGATGAACAGCTTCTTCCACTGGAATTGGTTTACGCACTTCTACCATATAATCAAGCCTCCTTTGTTACCGTTCCTTTACTGTATATCTAGTTTAACAAAAATAGTACATAATTGGTAATTTTACAACAGTATAAATGTTTTACTCCTCAGGGAGTGAGGGTATTGTTTATCAAGTACCAGATCAAGTTACTTTACTATTATTTTTGACAAGGAGTGTTAGAATGGTTGAAAATAGAAATGTTGAAGTTGAGCGCAAGGAAACAAAATCAGATCCATCTAAAGTGGGGGTAGCAGTCATCAAATATGTAACATATTTGATTATATTCTTTGGGTTTCTATGGTTTCTTATAAGCTACGTGTTTCCAATGTTTTAAACTGGTTGTGACTCTTGAACTACCCACCACTTATCGACCTTTCGGTCTGATTGAAGTGGGGGATTCCTAAGAACACCAACCTATCGGTCAGTTATGGATTAGGCTATCCCCGCAGTTCCTGCGGTTAATCGTAATGCTTCATTACGAAGATTGATACTTGCGTTAATATCTCTTTGGTGATGACTGTTGCACGTTGGACACGTCCATTCACGCAAAGCAAGATTTTTAACGTCTTTGTGTTTGTGACCGCAATTAGAACATAGCTGACTTGAAGCAAAGTTTTTGGCTACGGTAACGACTTCTTTTCCGTACCATTTCGCTTTGTATACTAGCATCGTTCTAAATTGTGACCATGATACTTCACTAATTGCTTTTGCAAGATGATGGTTTTTCAACATATTTTTCACCGACAAATCTTCAATCCCGATGATGTCGTTGTTTTTGACAATCTCGGTAGAGATTTTGTCCAACATATCTTTTCTAGCATTAGGATTTTTCATGAATGCGAGCGACTTTTATTTTTTGCTTATGCCAATTAGAAGAACCAATTTGTCTCCTTGATAGGATACGTTGAACTTTTGCTAACTTTTCCTCTAATAGTTGAAAGAATTTAGGGTTTGGATAGACTGTACCATCTGAAAGAGTAGCAAAGTCTTTTAGTCCTACATCTATCCCTACGGATGAATCTGTCTTTCTAAGTGGTTCAACTTCGGTTTCTGTCAATATTGAAATGAAATATTTACCCGAAGGATTACGTCTAATGGTTGCGTTCATGATACGACCTTCTACTTCACGACTTTTGGCAAAACAGACAAAACCCAGCTTTGGTAGTTTGATATGTTTATCCAAAACAGCGATATTTCCATTAACATATTTTGTCGTGTACGATTGAATAGGGTTCTTCTTGGATTTAAAATGGGGTTCATCGTTTTGTTTTTTGTAGTAACGTGTATAGGAATCATTTACAATTTCAACTGATTTTTGAAGAGCGATGCTATCTACTTCTTTCAAGAATGGATAGTATTCTTTTAATTCACGAACAGCTTTAATGGATTGGTTTTTATTAAAAAAACCACCTTTCCAATTGTTCTGAGGAAGCTGACCATTTTGTACCATCTCATTCACCATATACCAATATGCATCTTTATCTTTTTGCTTACCTACGAAATAGTTGTAAACAAAACGAGAACATCCAATTGTTTTATGAATGAAGACGATTTGGATTTTGTTTGGATAAATTCGAAATTTATACGCTTTTTTCACTTTCATTGATTTTCACCCCTTCTATCCAATTATACCAAAAAGGAGACGAAATACGAACGTTTGTTTCCCCTGATTGTATGTCGGACCTATGAGATGGCAAAAGCCATCCCTTTTCCGAAGGCGATTCATCCCCCGCTTACTCATTGGGCTAACGCCCTTCTATTCCTTGAAGAAGGGGGGATCGCCATTAAGGCTTGGCGATAAGCCAAGTATTCTAAAAGGCATAAAAAAACACTGATCTGAAAAGCATATTCCTATAGATATAATTTGGAGTGATTTGTATGTTCTGGTTTTCTTCAGTGTTACTTATAACACTCATTCTAGGGTTCTATTTCATGATACGTAACAAAAAAGACCCTAATAACAATTCATCTTTATCAGTCGAAGAAACAAATGAATTAAATGAGGATTACCTGTCCCATGGCAGCCATGATGAGCATGACGACCGTAAAAATATATAATCCTTCTTTATTCTTTTCAAAATTATTGTATAATTATATATATTCATTCTCTCTTTTAATTAAGAGAGCCTTCCTTACTATAATGAAAATATATAATTAGGAGCATACATTATGGTTAAACGTATCTTATTAGTATGTGTTTTCTTATTAATTACAGCCTGTTCAGAGAGTGAGCCTACCGTAGTAAAAAAAGAAACAGACCCTAAAAATCCTAACCAGGAACCCGAATTAGTTGAAGAAACGAAAGAAGATAAAACAGAGGAATACATCGAATTTACGCTACCGGATGAACAGGTGATGGTCCATTTGGAAATGGTACCAATATTATATGAATATATACATGCAACCAAGAACCGACAACAAGCAATTGAGGAAATGAATATGCATCGGATTAATGTGGAGGAAACCGATCTTTATTTACTCGAATTCTCTTGTCACGATGAATTATGCTCTTACTTATTATTAGATCAAAGTAAGGATAATCAAGCATACTTAATTGCTGATTTAGCAAAATTAATACAAACGAAGATTTCATCAGATAGTGCAAAGGTATTATTTCAATTTAATCGAACTGATACTTCATTACCTCTCCCATTAACAGATTTAGTAGTTGTTAACTTGAATCAATGGGAACCAGTAGCACTGATAAATGAAACTAATGAGACTGTGACATTAGATTATACATGGCCCATAATTACAGTAGAATGGATTAATGATACAACCATTAATGCACTTAAGCCTGACATCGAGGAACCAACCAGTGAACTTATTACACAGTGGCAAGATAATGGAAAACCTAATACAACTATATCGTTTACAATCAATCAAAAATAGTAAAGGGGACTTTAGATTGAATAATACATTAGATACAATAATGAATCATAGAAGCATACGTAAGTTTAAGGATGAAAAATTAACAAAAGAACAAATACACACTATTGTAAAAGCTGCTCAACAGGCTTCAACATCTAGTTATATAATGGCGTATACCATTGTCGGAATTACGGATGAGGATATAAAAATGAAATTGTCAGAGGTATCTGGTCAACCATATGTGAAAGATAATGGACATTTATTTGTCTTTTGTGCAGATTTAAATCGTATAAATCAACAAGCTACTTCCGAATTACAAGAGAAAATGCAAGCAAGTATTGAGAGTACAGAAAAATTCATTGTAGCAACTGTAGATACAGCACTAGCTGCACAAAATGCCGTCATTGCAGCTGAATCGATGGGGTTAGGTGTTTGTTACCTTGGGAGCCTGCGCAACAACATTTCTCGTGTGAATGACATATTAGAACTACCCGAACATGTTATACCACTTTTTGGATTAGCCTTAGGGTATCCAGATGAACAACCTGAAAAAAAACCACGTCTCCCACTTGATGTTGTTTATCATGAAAATACTTATGCTAATGACGAGCAACAGCGAAGTAAAATAAATGACTTCGATCAGCAACTGAAAGAATATTATAAAAATCGAAAAACGAATACTCGAATTGATACTTGGTCAGAACAAATGATTCGAAAATACAGTAAGACAATTCGGATGGATGTTACTCAATTTGTAAAAGACAAAAAGCTAAATAAAAGATAAAAATAAACAGCACATTAGATGTGCTGTTTATTTTTTATTCCAATATTAATTCATGTACGTGTTCTATCTCAAAACACTCACCATTCACTGTAAATCTTGCATGAAAATAGATCGGATATTCCCCTTCTTCCTGGGATGTGAAAACCTTTGCATTTTGAGGATAATAGCTGTTTCCTTCCCCTAATACTTTGGTCACATTACTCCCTGTGAAATCATGGTTTTTATTCTTTAAAGAGACGGATACTAACGGTGTCTGGTGTTCTATCTCAACAGATTCATCACCAGTATATTGAATAGAGCGAAACACTTGAAATCCATCATCTATTTTCTCAATACGAATATGTAAAGTAAAGTCATCAACTTGCTTTTTAGTTGTAATATTGTCCGTTAACGTGGCATTAGCTTGATTACTTCCCCAATAAAACCCTCCGATTATACAAACAACACTAACCAATACTATCAGTATGAGTTTTCTCATTACTACCACCTCTAATTATAAGACGGATTAAGTAAATAAAAGTTTCAAATTATTTACATTACATAATAACTTGTTTCAATGCTATCAAAAGGAAAATATTAGAAAGTATATTTTTTCCCTAAATATTTCATTATAAAGGGTGAAGCGTACGTAAAGGAGGATTTTTATGACAGTAGGAAGTCAAGTAAAGCAAACCATTGCTGGACTAAAAAGTGCACAAGCTAGTTTTGAACAATTCGCTCTTCAAACACAAAATGAGCAAGCAAAACAACTGTATCAAAATGCAGCGCAACAAACACAAACTATTTTGGATGGTGTAGAACCAAGGGTAGACCAAATCGAGCAAGAAGAACCACAATATAAACAATTTTAAAATATTCCATAAAGGGGTTGTTACCTTCCCAGCCCCTTTTCATAAATTCAAGCGATAGAATGGGTGGTCGAATGATATATAGTTTAAAAATAAGTATTACTTTCATATTGTTGGTTACTTTAATTGGTTGTAATACAAATAATAACAATAATTCATTGGAAGATGACAAACATGTTGAATTAACCGAGATATCCACTTCTGAGCTTGATCAAAGTCCTTCTAACCAAGTGAAACGCCGTTTAAGCAAACACGATGGAATTACATCGATCAATGCTGTTAATACATCTAAAACACTCATAATCGCCATTGAATTTCATCATAATAAGCGATTCAATCTAACCGATTTACGAAAAAAATATAAAAAAGAAATTGAAAAGATTGTACCAAATTTGGATGTGGAATTATCAACAGATAAAAAACTTGTTTTCGAATTAGATGAATTAGAAAAAAAGATTGAGGATAATTCTATAACACCAAAAAAACTAATGAAAAAAGTTAAACAACTCACCAAATTGATGAAAGAGCAAACTTGATGAAAAGAGTGAATGGAAATGGCAGATAAAAAGAAGAAAAAAATGCCACCTCAAGCGCAAGAATACCAGGCATTTCAAAGCAAACGAGAAGTAAAGCGCCCACTATTACAAAATTGTTTAAAGGCTTTTTTAGTAGGTGGATTTATTTGTTTTATCGGCCAAATTATTTCAACTATTTATATTTATTACTTTGATTTCACAGAACAAACCGTTGGAAATCCTACTGTAGCAACCCTTATTTTTATTACCATGCTTCTAACTGGCTTTGGGATTTACGACCGTATCGGGCAATATTCAGGTGCAGGGTCTGCTGTTCCAGTTACCGGATTTGGTAATGCAGTTATTTCAGCAGCTATTGAACATCGTACAGAAGGGTTTGTTCTAGGTGTCGGAGGTAATATGTTCAAATTAGCTGGAGCCGTAATTTTATTCGGCGTTTTTTCAGCGTTTGTAATAGCCCTTATCAAAACAATTTTAATTCAATGGGGTGGCTTATAATGTTACTTGGACATCAAACTTGGCTTTTTGAAAATAAACCGGTTATAACATCAACCGGAACTGTCGGTGGACCATTTGAAGCAAAAGGAAGCATACCAAATGACTTTGATATCCTACATGAAGACATTTGGCTGAAACAGGATTCATTTGAAAAAGCTCAACAATTAATGATGGAAGAAGCTTGCCAATTCGCAATTAAGAATAGCACCATACAAAAGGAACAAGTCGAGTTTTTCATTAGTGGTGACCTGATTAATCAGATCACACCAACAAGCTTTGCAGCTAAGACGATGGGTTTACCCTACTTTGGTTTATTTAGTGCTTGCGCAACATCAATGGAAAGTTTGGCATTATCCGCTTTTATTATTAATGGCCAAGGTGCTAACCATATTTTAAGTGGGAGCGCAAGTCATAATGCAGCCGTAGAAAAACAATTTCGGTACCCTACAGAATATGGAGGACAAAAGCCTCCGACATCCCAGTGGACGGTGACAGGCGCAGGTTGTGCATTAGTCTCCAAAGAAGGAACAGGACCTGTTGTAACATCAGCAACTATCGGAAAAATCGTTGACATGGAAATGACAGACCCTTTTAACATGGGGGGTGCCATGGCTGGAGCGGCTGTTGACACAATCATCACTCATTTAAGAGAACGAAATGTTGATCCATCTTTTTATGACCTAATTATTACAGGTGACTTAGGACACATTGGTAGAGAGGTTGCCCTAGACCTTTTACGAAAAAATGACATTCCTATGGAAGAAGATCAATTTGTTGATTGTGGACTTACTATTTACCGGGAAGGACAGCCTGTTCTAGCAGGGGCAAGTGGATCTGCTTGTTCAGCAATTGTTGTCTATGGTCACTTTTTAAAATTAATGAAGCAAGGAGATATTAAACGAATACTTGTGGTAGCTACAGGTGCACTACATTCTACTTTAAGTGTTCAGCAAAAAGATCCTATCCCTTGCATTGCACATGCAGTATCAATTGAAGCAGGAAGTGATATAACATGATCTTTTTTTGGGCCTTTGTTGTAGGTGGTCTGATCTGTGTAATTGGGCAAATTATGTTTGATGTATTTAAACTTACCCCTGGACATACACTAAGTATTCTTGTAGTCAGTGGTGCTGTTTTAGATGGCTTTGGATTATATGAACCATTAATTGATTTTGCAGGAGCAGGCGCTACCGTACCCATTACAAGCTTTGGAAACTCACTTGTACACGGGGCAATGGCCGAAGCAGAAAAACATGGACTTGTTGGTGTCGTAACCGGGATGTTTGAAGTCACCAGTGCTGGTATCTCTGCTGCTATTATTTTCGGCATGATTGGGGCATTAATTTTTAAACCGAAAGGATAATGATCATGACTGTAGGTTCTCAAGTGAAAAGCTGTTTTTCGAGTATTAAAAGCATTGAAGCCAGTTTGTCTTCATTAGCTACTCGAACACAAAGTGAAGAAGCAAAACAGGTATTTAGCGAAACACAGCAATTAATAGAAGAAGTGAAAAATGACATTCAAAAGCAAGTGATACAAATTACACAAGAAGAGCCGCAATACTAAGAGAAAGGATAATTAACTATGCCCAATTGGATTGAAATAATTTTAAGATCTCTTACCCTTTTGGTTATACTATTTTTGGTGACCAAGTGGCTTGGACGTAAACAGATCTCCCAACTAAACGTTTTCGAGTATATCTCTGGCATCGTATTGGGTGGTATTGTTGCTATTCATTCCTTAGACGTAAATAGTAACCTAATATACGGTATACTAGCAATGGCTGTTTGGTTCCTTGTTCCATATACAGTTGAATTCATATCGCTAAAAAGCAAATCATTTCGTAATTTCACAGAAGGAAAAAGTACCGTATTTATTCAAGACGGAAAAATTATGGAAGATAATTTAAAGAAAGAGGGCTATTCCACCGATGACTTGCTTGAGAAATTACGCGATAACAATGTTTTTAAGGCTGCAGATGTTGAATTTGCCTTACTCGAGCCAACTGGTAATTTAAGTGTGTTACCTAAAAGGGAAAATCAGCCCCTTACTGCAAAAGACTTAGGTCTTAAACTTAGTACAAAAAAAGAACCTCAAACTATCATAATGGATGGAAAGGCATTGTTGGAACCATTAGCTAATCTGTCATTAAATACAAACTGGTTAGAAACAGAGTTAGATAAGCTTAATGTAAGTATAGAGAATGTGTTTTTAGCTCAAGCAGATAGTGATGGACAGTTAACGGTTGATTTATATGACGACAAAATTGCCGTTCCAACACCTACAGAAAAACCGCTTTTGCTTGCAACAATGAAAAAGTGTCAAGCGGACCTGGAACTTTTTGCTTTAGCTACTGATAACCAGAATTCAAAGCAAAGATATCAATTAAATAGTCAAAAAATGCAACACGCAATAAATAAGATTTCACCATATTTAGATTAGTTTTTCGCTGTAGTGAATAAACTTTTTATCCTGTATAATTATTTTTGAATTATACTCGGGTAAGGGAGTTATTAGTATGGGCAAAAAACTAGTCTATTTTTTATTGTTATTATTTATTGTCAGCTGTTCAAACTCTCCAAATGAACAAAATGCGGAATTTGTTCGTGTAGTTGATGGGGATACATTAATTGCTAACATTGATGGTACACAAGAGTATGTTCGTCTCTTGTTAGTGGATACTCCAGAAACAAAGCATCCAGATGTTGACGTACAACCTTTTGGACAAGAAGCAAGTAATCTGATGAAGGTAACCTTCTCCCCATCTGAGTCAATAATAATCGAATATGGTGCAGAGAAACGAGATAAGTATGACCGCCTACTTGCCTATGTGTACACAAAAGATAAACAAATGTTTAACAAAATGCTACTTGAAAAGGGTTTAGCACGTGTTGCTTATGTATATCCTCCAAATGATAAGTACGTTGACGATTTCCGTGATATTGAGGAGCAAGCGAAAAATAATAAAATTGGAATTTGGAGTGTTGACGGATACGCAACCCAAGAAGATGGATTTCACCCAGAGGTAGTGGTAGAAGAAAATGAAAGTAGTTCCAAACAGGACGGGAGTAATGGGAAAGGTTCACCATTACAAAATTGTGATATTAAAGGAAACATAAATTCAAATGGAGAAAAAATCTATCATACCCCTGATTCCCTTTGGTATGAGCAAACGAAACCAGAAATCTGGTTTTGTAATGAAAAAGAAGCTACTGAAAATGGTTTTCGTTCTGCTAAATATTAGTTTGTTAAGTAATGCTTGGATAACTGTTAGTCGATAAAGAGATAGTCTAATAATGGCGAGATTCATTTTTATTTCTTTCCTTCCATCTTATTAATCGCATAATGAAACGGATAAAAATCAATAGTAAAAAAATACTTATAAACGTATGCATCCATGACCATTTATGATATTGAATTAAATTAGTATACCTTTCAAAAATGACTTCCAATATTGTTAAAATAGCGGTGTACAATGCTGATTGCAGAACAATCATCAAATAACTTGAATGGTAAGAGGAATGATAAAAATAAATGCAAACAACCGGGAGTAGTAAGTACTCATAAAGTAAACTGGTTTCAAAGTAAGCACTTAAAAATCTTACAGGGTAATCAAGCATTTCATTACCTTGAACAAGAACACCTAAAAATACTGAAAAATAAGCGGTCAATAAGAAAATAATCACCCAGTCTGTTATGAGTACCTTTCTTAAACTGAATAATAATAGTCCAATTCCTATTATTAACAGTAACCACAATAGTAATCTATCCATGAAAAAGCCCCCCTATGTTACATGGCTCACCTTCATTATTACCAAATTAAAGTTTTACACCCCCATCACAACAATATTTTTAGCTGGGATTATCGTTGAATACATAAATCGATTAAATTACGAGTCCATAACGTTAAAATGCTTTTTCTTCCATGAGTTAATTCTTCATACACCCAACAAGTGTAATAATCTCCTTCAAAGAGTATGAAACAAATATAATTTTTCTTTTAGTCGATTAAGTTAAAGGAAATTGGACATCTTAAGAGAGAAATATAATTAGGAGGTATGACACATGGAGAAATTAACATTCCCTTCCCTATTACAAAAAAGACCTATTGTAACTTTATTTACCATATTCACTGTGGTATTAGCTGGATGTGGCGCTGGAAATGAGGAAGCCGATCCAGATGACAATGTCGGAACAGATGAAGCTGCTGAACCTGAAGAAGTGATTTTTGGTGTTGTACAAGATTATCCACCATTTGAATATAAAGATGAAAATGGGGATTTAACGGGTTACGATGTGGAGTTGGTTGAAGCAATAGCCGAAGACCAAAACCTTACAGTGGACTGGAAAATCATGAAATTTGATGGAATTATTCCGGCTCTACAAGCCCAGCAAATTGATGGGGCTGTTTCTGCTATCACCATTCGTGATGATCGAAAAGAGGTTGTGAATTTTTCGGATCCTTACTTTGAATCAGGGTTATCCTTAGTCGTTAGGAAAGATAGCGAGATTGAAAGCATGGAAGATTTAGAAGGCAAAACCATTACTGCTAAGCAAGGTACGACAAGCCTTGAAAAAGCACGAGAATTTGCGGAACAATATAACGGTGATGTAACCGTTTTAACAGAAGATGCGGCTTTATACTTAGCTGTTGAAGCAGGGAATGCTGATGCAGCTATTAACGACTTTCCAAGTGTTGCTTACAAGATCAGACAGGATGAGGATGATACTCAACTCAGGATTGTCGGGGATAGACTGACCGGTGAAGATTATGGAATTGCGCTTGTAAAGGATGACGAGGAATTGCTAAATAAATATAATGAAGGGCTTCAAAATCTAAGAGATAGTGGAGAATTTCAGGAAATTTATGACAAATACTTTGGTACCGGAGAATAATTCTTTCCAAATTCTTGCGGGACTTTTCAGGAAAGGAAAGAGGGGCGAATAATGGAAACTATCAACATTATTATCGATGCATTACCGACCCTTTTAAGCGGTGTCGTTTTAACCATTATTATAACGGTCATATCTCTTATCATTGCATTAATCATTGGTCTCGTGCTAGGGCTCTTTAGCATTGCAAGAAATAAAGTTTTACACTGGATTGCAACAATATATGTAGATGCGATTCGTGGAACACCAATCCTGGTACAAATACTTTTTATTTATTTTGGTGTACCCTCTGTTCTCGGAATGAGAGTTCCAGCCTTAGTTGCCGGCATTATTGCTATCAGTATTAATGCCGGTGCCTATCTAGTTGAAATTTTCCGTGCTGGGATTAATTCCATTGACAAGGGTCAGATGGAGGCAGGAAGAACACTCGGATTTTCGTATGGGGAAACGATGCGTTTAATCATATTACCCCAAGCAGTACGAATGATGATTCCGGCTTTCGTGAACCAATTTATTGTAAGTATTAAAGATACATCACTTCTTTCTGTTATCGGTATTGCTGAATTAACAATGGCTGGACAATCCATTTATTCCATGAATTTTCGTGCATTTGAAATTTTATTTGTTGTGGGTATTCTATATTTTATAATTATCCATATATTAACCATCTTTTCCCGCTGGATTGAAAGGAGACTGGCTATTGAATGATTAAAGTTGATAATTTGCGTAAATCCTTTGGTGATTTAGAAGTCCTTAAAGATATTAATATGCATATAAAACGCAAAGAAGTGGTTTGCGTTATAGGACCATCCGGTTCGGGGAAAAGTACGCTGTTAAGGTGTTTGAATCTGTTGGAGAAGCCCACTGCGGGAAATGTTTATATTGAAGATACTAATATTACAGATACTAAAACGAATATAAATAAGCTACGTCAAGAGTTAGGTATGGTGTTTCAGCACTTTAATCTTTTTCCACATATGAACGTAAAGGAAAACATTACGTTAGCACCTAAACGCCTAAAAGGAAAATCAAAAGCAGAAGTAGATGAGTTATGTATGCAGCTTCTTGAGAAGGTTGGACTCACAGATAAGAGGGATGTTTACCCGCAAAACTTATCCGGAGGTCAGAAACAACGTGTAGCAATTGCCCGGGCACTAGCCATGGAACCTAAAATCATGTTATTTGACGAACCTACTTCAGCTCTAGATCCAGAAATGGTCGGTGATGTTTTAGGGGTGATGAGAAATTTAGCTACAGAAGGAATGACAATGGTTGTAGTTACACATGAGATGGGTTTTGCCCGTGAAGTTGGACATCGTGTCGTCTTTATGGAAGAAGGTTATATTGTCGAAAAAGGTACTCCTGCACAGATATTTGATAATCCTAAAGAACAAAGAACACACGACTTTTTATCCCAAGTATTATAGCTTTAGGACATGCATACTATGTTCATGATTTTACAATAATAACAAGAAAAAGGAGATGTTTTAATAGTGATTGTTCGAACTTTAGAAGAATTAGATGGAACCGACAGAGATGTAGATGATGGAAACTGGAGAAGTCGTCGCCTTTTATTAAAAAAAGACGGAATGGGATTTTCCTACCATGACACAGTAATCCGTGCAGGAACGGAAACACAAATATGGTATCAAAATCACCTTGAAGCTGTATATTGTGTCGAAGGAGAAGGGGAGCTCGAATTAGTTGACGATGGGACTATTTATCCCATTAAAAACGGGACCATGTACGCACTGAATAATCATGAAAACCACTATTTAAGGGCGTTTAAAGATATGAGAATGGTTTGCGCCTTTAACCCGCCAGTTACAGGAAGAGAAGTTCATGATGAAGAAGGGGTATATCCTTTAGTGGAAGACGATGAATAATATTTTGGTTTAAGAAAGCTCATTCAAGTAATACATTATTACTTGAATGAGCTTTCTAAATTATACTAGGTAGAGAACCAATAACAATTAGCCCTTAATACGTAGTGCTACTTTTCCAAACTGCTTATTTTCTTCAAGATACTCAAATGCATCCTCAGCATTGTCTAGGGTAAACGTCTTATCAACAACAGCATGCGTTTTGTACTCCTCCAAATGCTTTAGTACTGCACGAAGCTCTTGTCTGCTCCCCATGGTTGAACCAAATAACTGGTATTGACCATAGAAAAAAGTCCGTAAATTTAAATCAACTGTATCTTCAGTAGTCGCTCCAAATATAACGATCCTTCCACCTTTTTTCAGTACTTCTAAAGATCGATTAAACGTTGCTCGTCCTACACTATCGATGACTACATCAATTGTTTCATCCGCTAATTCCTGAGGCCAGTCACTGTTAGTGTCTAATGCTATATCAGCACCTAGTTCCATTGCTTGTTTGCGCTTTCGTTCACTACGGGATGTAACAATTACTTTGGCACCAACATTCTTTGCAAATGAAATAAGGAATGTCGCAACTCCACTTCCAGCACCTGGAATAAACACGGTATCCCCCTCTTTTACTTCACCCTTCGTAAATAAAGCACGGTAACCGGTTAATGCGGACAAAGCCAGTACTCCTGCTTCCTCCCATGAAAGGTGTGCCGGCTTTTTCTCTACTTGTTCCGCGGATATGGCTATCTTTTCAGCAAATGTGCCATGGTCAGGCATTCCTAAAATATCAAATCCTTTAGGGGGAGCATCACTATTCTCATACCAACGAAGTCCTGGATTGATAATGACCTCATCACCAATGGAGAAATTAGTAACGCCTTTACCTACTGATTCAATGACACCAGCACCGTCTGAGCCTAATACTAATGCTTCTGCCTTCCCTCCTCTGCGATTTGGAATATTAATATCCCGACGATTTAACCCAGCGACTCGTAAGGATACAACTACCTCTCCTTGGTCTGCAACAGGCTCGTCCATAGCTTTTATTTTTACTTTTCCATACTCATGTACAAATGCTTTCATCACTGTCATCCTTTCGTATAATACGTACTGAATTCTTCTAATTGTTGTTGATCCGTTATATCGTGTGTGAACAACGGAACATAAATTAATTCTTGTTTTGTAAATGTGTCATCAATCATGTCTAAGTACTGTTTTTCATGGTTTTTTCGACCTTGGAAAAACTCACCATCTATTTCATTAGGTAATACTTTATTCACAATTAATGTTTTCACATGTAGATGGTATTTATCAAGCAATTCGATTGCTTTCTTTGTTTCCAATATTGGTAATCGCTCAGGATTTAACACGAAAACAAAGCCCGTCTCTTCTTTATCCAGTAAAACTTCTCTAGCTTTAGTGAAGCGCTCTTGACGTTCTTTTAACACATCATAAATCGGGTCCTCGATTGGTTCTCCATCGTTTAATAGTTGAGAGTAATTTTCATTCGCCTTTTTCCGTTTTTCCAACAACCCTTCAATCCAAACTCCCATTAACTCCGGTAATGATAATAAGCGAATAGTATGCCCTGTTGGAGCAGTATCAAATATCAGTTTATCAAAATTATTTCTCTCCTCTAAAATGATTGAAATTAATTTATCAAATAGTGCCGCTTCATCAGCACCAGGAGAAGCTTTTGCAGTGTCTAACTGACGGTGGACCTCCTCCATCATACTAGATTGCACGATTCCTTTTATATTTTCTTTTACACCTTTAATATAATTATTGGTTTCGATATCTGGGTCAATTTCTATTGCTTGTAGATTTTCAGTAACTTCTGTCGTCTTTCCTCCTATAGATTGGTTAAAAATATCTCCTAGGTTATGAGCAGGGTCAGTGGAAATGAGTAATGTTTTATTACCCTCTTGAGCTGCTTTGTAAGCAATTGCTGCTGCGGAAGTGGATTTACCGACTCCTCCCTTCCCACCTACAAACACAATATTCTTCGATAATACATGCATAGCAATTCTCCCTTTTATAAGTTCATACAAATTAACAACAGCGAATTCCTGTTAATGGCGATTTTTCCATTCCCATACGTAAATGCCAATCATGAAATTTTTCAATCATATAAGGATATAATTCAAGTGTATAGTAATAAACTGGATTCGGTATTCCAATCATTTCTGAATATAGTAATAGTAAAAATAAATCGTCTTCATCTCTTAGTTCACGTGCAACCTCTTGGCGATGTGGCATGCTTAAAACTTCCTCGTAATATTCGATTAGTTTTTTCACTTTGTCTAACATTTTTATCACCTCGTTAGTATGCAGAAAAGGGACCACTATTTGTAATGATCCCTTCCACAAAATATTTGTTATCCCTTACTTAATCGTCGTCGACTGGCTTATCCATTTTACCTCTTAATGCAGTAATTGCTGTTAGAATGATCCATAATGCGAAAACAAATATGATCGCACCTAAAACAAACAATAACGTGTTCGGATTATCTCCAGCCCATGACCAGTCAAATACGACTTGTTGAAACATTGCCCACAATGTCATAAACATTAAGAAGATCATTGGAATTAATGTAATGGCATAGTTTCTTCCTAAACGCTTTAACCATATGGAAATCAGTAATAAACTGATTCCGGCTAACAGTTGGTTGGCAGTACCAAATAGTGGCCATAACTGGTATCCTCCAGACCCAAATCCTTTAGGACCTTCAGGTAATAATACTAATGCCGCACTAGAAAGAACTGCAATAGAAGTTGCAACATGTGTTTTGGTAAGTACGGGCATTTTATATTCTACACCTAATTCCGCAATGATATAACGCATTAAACGAACAGAAGTATCTAACGTAGTCGCAGCAAAACTAACGACTATAATGGAAACGATAGTTGTTGCAATATCTGGCGGAATTGCTATACCTGATGCAAGATTAGCAGCACCCTCAACAAACACACCTAAGCCAGCTGCATTTGAATCCTGGAAACTACTATACGTTGCCAAAAATTCTTCCGTGCTAGAAAAGACCGTAACGACAGCGATAATTGCAACTAATGCAAGGATACCCTCACCAACGGCTCCTAAATAACCTACAAATCTCGCATCGGTTTCTTTATTCAGTTGTTTGGAAGAAGTTCCCGATGAAACGAGTCCATGGAACCCTGAAATCGCTCCACAAGCTATTGTTATAAAAAGAAGCGGAAACCATGATACATCAGTATTTACGTTCGTTACAGGTGCTGTGATTTCTGGATTCAGGAATAATAATCCCAAGTAGAGAATAGCAAGCCCAACAATAAGCTGATGTGAGTTAATAAAGTCCTTAGGTTGTAAAAGCTTCCACACGGGTAACGTGGACGCAATATAAACATAAATCATCAAAATAATGATCCAAATAAAAAACGCAGTTGAAGTAGCACCTAATCCAAATAGACCAGCGGCACCTTCACCACCCATGTAGCTGACTAAGTCAATTTGTAAAATATCAACCCTACTGGCAAGAACAGCTGTAAGATACATAATTCCTAATGCAATAACAGATGGTATCAGCATTTTCATGTTTCGTTTATATGCTGCATAGCCGATCCAGATAGCGAGTGGAATTTGAATAAATACCGGCAGTACACTTGCAGGGTAGGAAACAAATAAATTCGAGATAACCCAAGCAAATACGGCATTAACCATTAAAACGAGAATTAAAATGATAAATAAAAATAAGATCTTAGCGCGCTTACCAATTAAACGATGAGCAAGCGTCCCAACCGATTGACCTTTATTTCGGACAGAAAGAACAAGTGTACCAAAATCATGTACCCCAGCTGCGAACACCGTTCCTAAAATCACCCATAGAATTGCCGGTAACCAGCCCCAGTAAACAGCAATCGCAGGACCAACAATCGGCGCTGCCCCCGCCACAGATGTGAAATGATGTCCCCACAGAACAAATTTATTTGTTGGAACAAAATCCACACCATCTTTGTACCGATGAGCAGGTGTTACATAGTTTGGGTCAATTTTATAAATCTTCTCAGCTACAAATTTTGAATAGTAGCGATAACCTAAAGCAAATACAAGCATACCAATAAGTGCAACTAAAATAGCATTCAATACTTTCTACCTCCCCCGAGTATTTTAGAATAACTCTACTAGAAACTATGTGTATCGTTTTTAACAACTTCATTATAATTATATGGATACAAAGAAGCAAATATTGTGAACTATTAAATAATATAAGTTAATATACAACGCTTATTATGCTACAAATCGCCAAATAAAAAAGAACATCCCTAAAAATGAGAAATGTTCTTTTCATCTAAAAAATATTTCTAATAAAGATTCCCTTGTCGATACAAAATAGTCGATAACTTCATTACCGCATGAATATAACAATTTTGCCTTAATGGGAAGGGGTCCCCAAAAAACTGCGGGAGTACTGTATCAAATGTTGTTTTCATTTTATTAAAAAGCCTATTAAAGATCTCTTCCTCACCTAAAAACTGTGTTTCTCTTCCTTGTAGCCATTCAAAATAGGAAACAATTACCCCCCCCGCGTTAGCTAAAATATCCGGGATGATAATAACTCCTTTTTCACTTAAGAACTGATCCGCGTCACTTGTAACAGGAGCATTTGCCCCTTCTACAACGATCTTGGCCTTAATGTCCTCCATGTTGTCCTTATGAACTTGATCTTCCAATGCGGCTAAGAGAAGAACATCTACATCCATTGATAAAATGTCATCACGTTCCATTAATTTGGCTTTTACATCAGCATCCTTAAGCTCTTCTTCACTTTTTGGAAGATCACCTTTATTATTTTCTACAAATTTCACCAAACCAGGTATATCCAGTCCATCTGAATTATATAATGTCACATTACGATCGCTTACGGAAACAATTCTGTTATTTAAAAGATCACATTGATAAGCATCTAAAGCTGCTACTGAACCCACATTACCAAACCCTTGAACAGCCATGGATAACGTTTTTTTTTCACTACACTTAATAGCCGTTTTCGCAAAAATACTATTACGTTCTGATAACCATGTTTTACGGTCATTAACAAAATCGTGTAACAGATATCGAAATGAAAAATAAACCCCTTTACCCGTTGCCTCTCTCCGTCCTAGTGAGCCACCGTTTTCCACACTTTTTCCGGTGAAACTTCCACGGTAACTTTGGCCGGGATGAATGCTTTTATATTCCCCCATCATCCAATCCATTTCCCGATCCCCAGTTCCAACGTCCGGGGCTGGAATATCTTTGTCCGGACCTATAATATCACTAAAATATTGAACATACTTTTTACAGATGGAATAGAGATCTTTAGCATCATAATCTCGTGAATTAACGGTTACGCCACCTTTACCACCGCCAAATGGAACATCATGTAATGCATTTTTTAATGTCATTAATGTGGCTAAATTAATAACTTCTTTTTCATTAACCGATTCATGAAAACGAATTCCACCTTTGTATGGCCCCATAATATTGTTATGTTGAACCCGAAATGCAGGTATTCGCACGACGCTTCCATTTTGCAATGCGACACGTAGAAATGATTTATTTACATGGTTCGGAGTTGAAAGGATCGAAACCAGAGAGGTAAAAGCTTCCTCCCTTGTTTCACCCTTTAAATCCGGTAAAAATGTTTCATCTTCAAGTAATGCATCTAGTGATTCTCGAACAATTGAATCCGTTTGTTTTGTCATGGAAAATCCCTCCAATTTACCTATTTTACTATTAATTAGATTGTACTAAAGAGGAGGTTTTAAACCAACGTATTAGGCTTACAAGAAATACACAGCAAAAATAGTAGCAATTAGTAACCCTAGAATTACTGGTATAAAGTTTTTGCGCACTAACTCCATAACAGATACACCACAAAAACCTGCAATGGCTATGAGCGAGGACCAAGCAACCAGTGTCCCTCCACCAGTCCAAATTGATCCCATTTGACCAATTGCAGCTAGTGTTCCAGCATCAATTGAACTAGTTTCTAATGCGGCTGCTAGTGACCCTGTTAATGGGAGTCCTGAGAAACCGGATCCATCTAACCCAGTTATAACACCTATAATAAGCATACTAAATGCAACAAGTAATGCACTTTGTGGTAAAAACTCCTGTGTGGATTGTACAAGATCAAATAACAGTCCAGGTGCATTTTCTTCTATACCTAATATACTCCCTGAAAAATCTGCACTTCCGAGAAAAAAGAATCCAGCAATAGGGATAACAGGTCCCATCGCTCTAAAGGCAAATACAAAGCCGTCTGTTATATGATTTGTAATATAATCTAGTGCATGTTGTTTACCAAAAGCAACTGTAGAAAGTAACAATAATATAACAGCTACTCCACCAACGAATGCCGCTCCATCTCCTCCTTCAAACCCACTCATCCTACCTACTTGAAGTTTCGTATACATCATATAAATCACCACACCCAAAAGCGCGACAGGAACCAATATAGCAAACACTTTACTCCATGTAGATAAGTGTGCTGAATGTGGCTTATTTTCCGTCTCTTTTACTGATTGTAATGCTTGCAAATCTTTTTCATTTAATGGATCATCTTTTGAGCGTATTGATTTTCGATATAGCAAATAAGCTACTATTATCGCAATACCCCCAGTTATTAGTGATAAAACTAATGCTTTATCAGCAACTACTACTGGAGATATTCCGGCCGAAGTAGCAGAAAGGCCTGGCGCAACCTGTACGATATAATCCGAGGATAATGCCATCCCTTGCCCTGCAATGGCTACAGCAACTGCTGCTGTAATAGCTGGTAATCCCGCCCGAACAGCTGCAGGAACTAAAAGGGCACAGATTAATGGGACAGCCGGAGTCGGCCAGAAGAACAATGAAATCACATATGTTACACCGATTAGTACAAAGTATGAAACATGCCCATTCACCATAAATTTTTCAATCGGTTGAATCATACGTCGATCTGCACCTAAATCACGTAAGGAATGAAGCAATGCCAACATGAATGTAATTATTAAAAAGATATTAAATAATTCTTTTGCTGCAACAAGGTTTGCATTGAATATCGATGTAAAACCATCGATAACGCTTCCTTTATAAACCCACGCAATTACGAATGTTCCCAGTAAAGTTGGAAGTACTACACCTTTTCGAAATATCATCGTCAATATTATGATCAAAGTAAAAATACCATACAGCCAATGCGAAATGGTAAGTTCCAAACGAACCGCTTCCTTTCATTCCAAAGTGTGCTATAGCCTATGCACACTTCATAAAAGGGGTGCCAATTCCTACAGTCCACTATTACGCTTAAAAGCTTCAAACTCTAAAAGTCGGTTTTCAATACGTAGAATTATAGGTTTATTCTTTAAATTCTCTTAAATCAAAACGAGCAATTTCCTTATCCTGTAATGTTACAATTAAGTCCGCGTTCCAAGCATGTTCTTCCAATAATTGAAGTTGTTCATCTGGGGGGATTAGTGGTAATTCAGGATTTTCTTCACTTGCTCCTAACAGAAAATCTAAAGAATAACTTCCCTTTTGGTTTGCCTCTATTATAGGTAGACCAATATATCCTGTACCTCCGAAATTATTTTTGCGATCTTCTTCATTGAATAAGTTGTACCCCATAATTTCTTCTGATTCTTTTATAAGTTCATCATTTGGTTTAATACTTATTTGCACTCCATTCTCATAGACAAAATCTTTTTTATTCCATTCACCCTCTTCCAAGCTTCCAATCGTTCTATCACTTACATTCTGAATAGTGAATTCATAGCTTAGCGCTGTAGGTACAACCTTTTCACCTTCCCTTTCTCCAGATGTTATCCCAATAGAACCCAGTCTAGCTTCATCTGAATGAACTTCTACTTGAACATCCAATAGTTCTATTAATGGTTCGTCTAGACTTGGAGCAGTATCACTGTTTGCAAAGTCAAAATTTCCAAGAGTTGATAACACCAATAGAGCAAGTATTACTAAACTCGCTATACTACCAGTTAAAACCAGGAGTTTTGAATGATTTCTTTTACGTTTTGGCTGTTTGAGTCTTTGCATGATTGCTGACTTATCAGTACTTGAGGGGAAGTTTTCCATAGAGTTCCGCAATTTTTTAATTTTTGATTCTAATTGGTTGTCATCCATGGGCAATTCCTCCTTTACCGTCTTCCTCATCCAATTTCTCAGCTAACTTTTTTTTGCCACGCATCACTCTTACCTTAATTGTTGATAGTTTAACTCCAGTAATAGTTGAAATTTGATCATATGGTACATCGTGAAAAAAATGAAGTACGATAGGAACCCGGTATTTTTCGTCTAACTGGTGAATACATTGAAGCAATAATTCATCTTCTTCATCACGAATAATGCTTTCTTCCACATGATCAGTTGAAGCGTTACATTTCGTCTGATCATTCTTCAAACGAGTAAACTTATTTAACCAACTAGACTGTTTCCTGTGGTAATCCTTTGCTGCATTCCAGGTAATTTTATAAAGCCAGGTAGTGAAAGAAGATTTACCATCAAACTGGTAAAGAAATCGGTATACTCGTATAAAAACCTCTTGTGACACATCGGGTACATCGTGGTAGGGAACTCCAATTTGGAAAGCAAACCGCTCTACTGTCGAACTATAATGATCAATTAGCCCGCTAAACGCTTGTAAATCCCCATTTTTACAAGCCTTAATTAAATCCTGCACGTATTGTCCCCTCCTTAACTCTCTATCAGTGAAACGTAACGATTAATAAAAAGGTTACATTTAAAAATAAGGATGTTTTAGTAAAGATTGTTGTTTTTGTCACAATAAGTATAAACTGCGACGTAACTTTAGGCTTACTTCTAAGAACGCGTGCTATTACCTCCGTCTGGGATCGCTACGGGCGGATGCTTTCCGCGGGCACGGCTTCAGCCTCCGAAGCGGAAAACCACCACTTCGGTGTCTTCAGACACGTGCTGTTCCCGCAGGAGTCACCGCCCTCCGCTCACCCTGACTGGTAAGGGGTTCTATTAATACTAATACAGTCTCACGACAGTAACAGAAATAAAGCGGAGGAAATACACGTAGACTCCTTGAAAATGTAAAGACCACATTTTCTTCATGCGATGTCTAGCTATGTAGCTTTCCTTATCCTGTGGGAGCAGAGGCCTAGCCTGAGACCCCAGAGAGCGTTAGCTCGAGGAGGCTCATCAGCCGCCCACGGAAAGCGAAGTGTATTTCCGTAGCGGTAGGTTAACCGTCACATAAAGTTACGTCGCATTTTACATCAACTATGAAGTAAAAAAAAACAACAATGCGTGCGAAAGTAGCCAAAAATAAAAACATGTAATTTCGTAAGGAAACTACATGCCATTATTTTTCTTTAAGCTCTTCTGCACAACTATTACATAACGAGCTACCATCTTCATGTACACCATCAAAAAAGCCATTCTCACAATAAATATTTTTCCCACAAGTTTCACACTGTCCAATTAATTCCCGCACCATGATCACCTCTTTCATCCAATTATACATTTTTACAAATAAAAAGATAACCTCTCTAATAGAAGAGAAGTTATCTTTGTTGTGAGCGGAAATTGTCATTATGCTGCTTTTAGTAAAGTTCTCGGCTGTTTATGGAACAGGAAGAACACTAAAATTGTACTCAAAATAAATGACGGTAGCATGTAGGAACCATTATAGACTAATGAATAAATCCACACTTCTTGACCTTCAGGTGCAAATTGTCCCCAAAATACGATTCCTGCGTAAAAATGGGCAATGAATCTTAAAGTTGCACCAATTAACACACCTGACATTATATATATAAAGCTTACTTTAGTCTGGCCATTTTTAATTGCTTGTTGTAGTGGTTTAGCAAACAATCCTGCGAAACCTAATACAGTGAATGCAAATCCGTACTCAATGAATCCTTGTAGAGGTGTTAGGATGGATGCCCCAAAGACAATTTGTAACAGTCCCCATAATAATCCAGAAGTTAATCCACCTTTAATTCCCCAACGAAATGCAACAATAAACACTGGAATCATCGCAAAGGATACTGATCCTCCATTTGGCCATATTTTAAACGCTAAAAACGGAATTATATCTAAAACTAAAGCTAATCCAGTAAACATTGCTACTTCAATTAAAAACAATGTTCGTTTCGAACTCATTAAAATTCCTCCCCTTTTTAAAGCAAATTTCTATAATTTTCCACACAAAAAAGCAATGCCAAGGGGAAGCTTCCTGATGGGGAATCCGCTCACATTGCTTTTTATTCCATCAAAAAAGCCACCATCCCTACGCTAGTATTAACTAACAGGTTCAAAGGGTAAGAACTACAAACATGTTCACTCTCAGCCAAATGGCTCCCCCTGTAGGCTTTATTCATATGCTTTTATGTTACGTGTATTATAACGTATTCGCTAGATTTTGGCAATCAAGTCTTATAGAGATAGAAATTCTTCTACATCATTCACACAAAGCTGAATGGCATCTTCCCAGAAATCAGCTTTTGTTAAATCAACATTTAGATGTTTTTCTGCTAACTGTTCCACATTCATTCGTCCGGTATCCCGTAATAATGCGATGTAATCATCTTCAAAGCTACCGCCTTTTTTCTTGGCATGGGCATAAATACCAAGGCTGAACAAATAACCAAATGTATATGGGAAATTATAGAATGGTACCCCAGTAATATGGAAATGAAGTTTTGATGACCAGAAATTTGGGTCATAATCTTCAATGGAATCACTATATGCTTCTTTTTGAGCCTCAACCATTAGTTCATTTAACCGGTCAACAGAGACCATTCCTTGCTTGCGTTCCTCATAAAAGCGTTGTTCAAAAATAAACCGAGCATGAATATTCATAAAGAATGCAACACTACGTTTGATTTTATCTTCCAGTAAGGACATTTTTTCTTCTTTGTTCTCGGCACTTTTAACAGAAGCATCCGAGACAATCATCTCTGCAAAAGTGGAAGCAGTTTCTGCAACATTCATCGCATACCCCTGATTCAATCCATGGACATCATTCATCACATGCTGATGATAAGCATGGCCTAATTCATGGGCCAATGTTGCGATATTAGATGACGTTCCTGAATAGGTCATGAAAATGCGTGTTTGTTCACTTTCAGGAAAGCTTGTACAAAAGCCTCCAGGGCGTTTACCGGCACGATCCTCAGCCTCAATCCACCGTTTGTCAAATGCCATTTGTGCAAAGTCAGCCATTTTTGGACTAAACTCACCAAAGTGATTCACAATAAAATCTGCACCTTCTGAGTAACTATACGTTTTCACTGATTTATTTATTGGTGCTCCAACATCATACATACTCAGTTTTTCCAGTCCTAATAAATCTGCTTTTTTCTGAAGGAAATCAACAAAAGGTTTCTTATTGTTCGAGATAGCAGTCCACATCGCATCTAATGTTTCTTTTTTCATACGGTTGATTGCTAATGGCTCTTTTAACACACTATCCCAGTTACGATGCTTATATGTTTGCAGGCGAAAACCACCTAAATGATTTAACGTCTGTCCAAATAAATCCGCCTTCTCACTCCAAGCTTTATCCAGTTGCTGAGATACATGTTTACGAACCGTACGATCTGGGTTGCTCAATTTATTGGATGCTTGTCCAACCGAGTACGATTTCACTTCACCATCTTCTTCTATTTCCACACTCATATTCCCAACGATTGTATTATACATTTGACCCCAGGCATGATAACCATCAACAGCCAAATCATTAATTAAAACCTCTTCCTCAGATGACAAAAGGTCTTTCGCCTTTTCTCTATCTTCGTTCAGCACAAAATCAACTTTCTTTAAAAGAGGGTGATTTAACAACTGGTTCCACGTCACATCGTCAATGGAAACTAGCTTTTGAACAAAATTCGTTCTTACTGCATCCATCTTTGCTTTCATTTCACTACGTTTACCAACTAATAGGTTCGCTTTTTCATCCTTTACATCTTGTGCAGTTAAACAACTAATGAAAGCAAATGATTCCCTCAACTTTTTCGTCGTACCTTCCAACTGATCGACCACTTTTTTTAATGATTCTGCGTTTGCAGCATCAAAGCTATTTACCGTTACTGTCAATTGCTCCATCTCTTTTTCAATATCTTCAAGATACGTACGGAACTTTGTCGAATTACTACCACCTGGGAAAATAACATCTAAATCCCATGTAGGATTGTACGTTTTTAGCATCAAACCGCTCCTTCTATAATTGGTTAATATAAAGCCATTTATATTATAACGAAAAATGAAAATATTTTCACTGAAAGGAACCTAATTATACCTCTCTTTATCACAGATAAAAGTAACCAAAAACCCTCCCACAACCTATTGAACATGAGAGGGTTTTTTTAAAAATTAATTTGAAAAAGTGGCTCCTGTTGATGGGTGCGCATAAATTTGGACGTCACCGAAATCCCTTGTATGAATTAGATAAACATGGTTTTGTGTACTCCCTAATATCTCATAGGTTAGTCCACCAAATTTTGATGGTCGTAAAAAACCCCGTTCATTTCCTTTTGATGGTTGTGCCTCAAGCGAATAGATCCGCCATGATTCTGCGTTTGCAGGCAGCTGAAGATAGGTTGTCTCTTGTGTGGGATTACTAGATTTTGAATTAGTAGGCTTTTTATAGGGATATCCACTAAACTGGCAAAATCCCTTTACCACTGCCTCCGCATACCTTTTCCAATGTTTGTTGATTTGCTGGATGTCATCCTCTTTAGAATCTGCGAAGCCATATTCAATAATTACAGTCACCACACTTCCCGTATCACGATTCATGTAGTAATAATCTCGACGTGGATTATTTGGTAGAGTCCTCGTGAAAACACGGCGTACATTTTGCCCGGTGCTTCTTATTTCAGTTGAGATTTCCATTGCCATCTTTTTATCTCCGTAAATGGAATGAATTAGTTCTGCCCCATCCCCACCTCCTGCATTAATATGATTAGTATAGCAATACATAGCACCACTTTCCCGGACGAGTTTTGTTCGTTGTATAGGTGTGAGTGTCTGGTCGTTTTTTCGTGTTATTGCTGCTGGTACACCTAATTCCTTATATCGCTTCCATTGATATAGTGAAATTGCAAGATTCATATCCTTCTCCATCCAGTATTTGTTCGACCCTCCTCCTGGATCACTTCCACCATGTCCCGGATCAATAATTAAAATAGGTTTGACTATTTTTTTCTACCTCCTTTCGTTAATCCTTTTTCCAACAATACGTGTTTTTGCTGTATGCCTGTCTTGGTTACATAATTATTTTTAAACCAAGCAGCAGATGCTGAAATAATAGTAAATGCAGTAGAAATAAATTGCTCCAGAAATTCGCCATCAAATGGTAATGGTGACTTCCCAAACATAACTAATGTCTGGTTCACAAGAGCCACTAAAAGTACTAATGTACGAACAATGGAACCTTTGTCCATAATTCCCACCTCCTGAAAAAAGTTATAGTATATTATTTTCAGAAACCGTTGATTATGGAACGGCAATTTTACCCTTTAGAAAAAAATAGTTTGTTCTAAAGCTACAATCGAAAGATATTCCATTTTCGGGGCATATTTTCTCAAAAAAATAACCCTACACATTTATGTAGAGTTAGTGAAAATTCTAACGTTTCCGCTTTTTTGGGAGTAGTCCATTTGTTATTTTTGAAACAAGAGAGCTAAATACTAACATGCAAAAAATAACTACAATAATAGCAGTAATAAATTGTATGATAATGCTTATAATTTCATTAGAGGTAAATCCAATTAAGAAACGTACCCCATAAAAGAGGATATACCCACCGGCACTAATGACACCCACAAATGTTACGAGAACCCCTATGTTTTGCATGACGGAAAGCTTTTTCCATGTTTCCTTTTGTTTAATTGCACTATACAAAATGTAACCGACTAAAACAATTCCGATAATGATCCAACGATCCATATAATTTATTCTCCTAACCTTATATACCTTTAATGTATTGGCTTATTTTCTTGTACAGCATTTTTCAATACCTGTTGCATATAACCAATTCCCGAACAATTTAACAGCGGAAACGAGCACGAAACACTATTATTAAAAGATCCGTAAATCACTTTCTTGTACTTTTTCCCAGTCAGAACAATCAATTCATCAAACTGATCAAGCCCTTTATTTGTTACTTGTTCCTGTAGAGCATTATACGAGATGATCTCAGAACTTTTATGATTAAATGTAACATCATAATTTTGATTAACTATATCTTCAGGTAATAAAAATCCATGTTTTGCTGATAACACGACCCACTGATCAGTAAACTTCTCTGCATAATTTCGACACAACTTATGAAATGTACCAACATATGCTTTTTTTGTAGGAACAGCTCCCATATGAACGTCCACATCCCATATTTTCTTTCTGCCACAAGGGATAATACTTAATTGTTTCATCAATCTTACCTCAGCTTTCCTCTTTTTTATTACATAAAAAGATCTAGCCTTCATTGTTTTATGACAACAATGATTTATTAAAAATATAGAAAAACTATAGAAATAATTATATCACTATTTTTCTATTGTGTTTAATTTGGTACTATGTTTAATCTTAGGCTATAGGGGTATAGACATTATGTATCTAGTTATCTTTTAAATTACTTGACATTATTAATTTATAATTATATACTTAGTGACATAAAGTAACTAACGTATTAAATATACTATTTGGAGGGATTTATAATGGCTAAAACAGTATGGAATGTAGATGCTGCACATAGCGAGTTAGGATTTTCAGTAAAACACATGATGATATCAAAGGTGAAAGGTAGCTTTAATGAATTTGATGCAGTAATTGAAGCTGATCCTAGCGAATTAACAGATGCTAAAATCGAAGTTTCTGTTGATGTAGCAAGCGTTGATACACGTCAAGAAGGTCGTGATGAACACTTGCGTTCTGCAGATTTCTTTGATGTTGAAAATTATCCAAAAATGACTTTCGTAGCCTCAGATGTTAAGAAGAAATCAGACAGTAACTATGATGTTACTGGGGACTTAACTATTCGCGGTACAACTAAACCAGTTACAATTGACGTTGTATATGAAGGACAAAGCAAAGATCCGATGAGCGGTAATACAGTTGCCGGCTTCAGTGGAGAAACTACAATCAACCGTCAAGACTTTGGACTAACTTGGAACGCAGCAGTAGAAACTGGCGGCGTACTAGTTGGAGAAGATATTAAAATCAATTTTGAAATCGAAGCTCACAAAGAAGCGTAAATAACTAGTACTGTTAAGGATGTCCCCAGATTATGGGGGTATCCTTTTTTATTTGTTTTCAAATGGCTTAGCGCTGATCGAATAGCCTGGATTCTTAAACGACCACCTGCTAAAGCAGGTGGATTTGGACATGAATGTCGACGACTAAAGTCGTTCCTCAGGCTAAAGTCCTGCTCAAAGTCCTTAGCTGAAGCAAACTCGAAGTGTGACTTAACTCATTCCTCAATTCTAAAAATGTCATCCTTACCTTCATTGAA
>NZ_JBHTKJ010000031.1:0-53297 GCF_042675965.1 Virgibacillus byunsanensis
GCGTACAAAAATAGAGTGCCAGATATACTGGTGTTATAAGGGTACCGAGAAAAACTTGACACAAACCCTTCCTACCCTGGAGTTATGTTGCCTAACAAAAAATGATATAATGAAAATAGTGACGATTAGTAATATAAAAAATACGTATAAACTAATTAACTGGTTATCTCTTAGTCCAATCATACTTGCTTCAAATCCAACTGTTTCTAGCATGCCACTTATTTCTCGACCTAAATGAGGAATGGAAGAGATTCCTATCGAACCATTTGTTACACTTACCCAGTTTACAAATATAACGCGAATTACTTCACCGAACCCTAAAGTGGCTATTGCTAAGAAAACACCTTGCAATCGTAGCGTTGGTATTCCTATTAAAATACCAACAGCAGCTGCAAATAATCCCCCTAATAAAATGCCAATTCCTATAGGTAACCCGAAATTCAATGTTAAAATAGCTGAGCTGTAAGCCCCTATAGCCATAAACCCTGCATGACCCAAAGATAACTGACCGGTTGAAAGGGTGATATAAATACTAACGCCCAAGATGATATTTATTAGGATAAATGACATCACTTGTAAATGATATGGATTGATTAATTCTTCTAACATATAAACATCACCGCCTTGCCTCTGGTAACGGTTTACCAAAGATTCCTTGTGGTCTAGCTAGTAATATAACTATAATTGCTATAAATGCGACAGCGTCACGATAACCTGATTCTCCAAAGACAACTATCATCGTTTCTGATAAGCCGAGTATTAATCCGCCAACCATTGCACCTCTTACACTGCCCATACCACCTAATATAATGATTGCTAAACCTTTCAGGCCCATTGATAGTCCCATTTGAGGGGCAACAGAATTAAATGCCATTCCTACTAAAATTCCTGCAATCCCCCCCATAACAGAAGCAATCACGACGGTCAATGTAATCATTTTTTTCGTATTTACGCCTAGTAAACTTGCTACTTGTATATTTTCAGCACATGCTCGAAGACCTTTTCCTGCTTTTGTTTTTGATAACCAAAAGGAAAGTCCTATCATTAATAAACAAGCGATTCCAAAGATGACAAATTGAACTAAATAAATGGTAACAGACCCGATTTGAAAACTAATTTCAGAAAACGTCGTATGGAATGGTTGGTTCCCTGCACCAAATAAATGGTGAGCTAAGTTTTCCAAAAAAATAGATACACCAATTGTACTAATTAACGGTGCAAGATGAGATACCCCTTTTTTACCTCTTAAAGGGCGTAATGCCAGCTTTTCTAAAAGTAAACCTAAGAGTGCCGTTACAATAATTGCAACAATAAATGCAACAGCAAGTGGTAATTCAAATGTATATGTAACAACAACACCCATAAAGGCGCCGAACATAAAGATTTCCCCGTGTGCCATATTTAAGATTCCTAAAACACCAAAAACTAACGTATAACCGAGCGCAATAATGGCATAAATACTTCCTAATGTTAATCCATTTATTAATTGTTCTAATAACAAGTGCATCTCACCTCTTCCTATTATCATAGTTGAAATATAGAGAGCGTGTATATTTACACACTCTCATTGTTGTTAAAAGGTTACTTATTCAAATAATTGAAATTTACCGTCCTTAATCGTTAATACTATCGGCTCCATGACAATATCCCCGTCCTCATCAAAGGACATTTCCCCAAGGACCCCCTCAAATCCACTAGTCTCAGCTAGTGCATCTCTGATTGCATCTCGATCATCACTACCTGCTTTTTCAATTGCGTCTGCTAATAAATGCAGAGCATCATAAGCTTGAGCAGCAAATTGGTCTGGCTCAAGGTCGAATTCTTCTTCATATTTCTCTGTAAATTGTTGTACCTTTGGATTATCAACACCAGCAAACCAAGGTGTTGCAACAATTAATCCCTCTGAAGCATCTCCGGCAATTTCAATAACCTCCGGCGAGTTGAATCCATTTCCTCCAACGAAAGGAACATCAATGCCAATTCTTCTTGCTTGGTTCATAATAACTGCTCCTTCATTGTAAAGAGCTGATGCAAGAATTAAGTCTGGGTCTACATCTTTAATCTTTGTGAGTTGTGCATTGTAATCCGATTGATCTCTTTGAAATGTTTCAATTGTTAAAATTTCTAAGCCCATATCCTTTGCGACTTTTTCCATCGTGTCAAAACCAGATTGCGTGAATACATCGTCATTCCCATATAACATGGCTACTGTTTCCACATCATACTTCTCTACCGCTGCTTCAATTGATGCAGGAATAGCCTGTGATTCAGGAATGGAATTTCTAAATATATAATCACCTATTTGAGGAATCCCTACCGCTGTTGTTGATGTGCCAATCGTTGGAACACCGTTTAGATCTGCCTCTGGCCCTACAACATTCATTTCATTACTTAAAGTAGGTCCTATAAGAACAGAAACATTATCAGAATTCATTAGTTTTTGAGCTGCAGATAAAGCTTGTTCTTGTTCACCAGCTGAATCTTCAATAATTAAATTTATGTCAACATTTCCTTCTTCCTTAACTTCCTCATTAGCAAGTTTTATTCCGTTAGTAATGGCTTCACCATAACCTGCACCGGACCCCGTTATAAAAGAAATTAAACCTACATCTACTTCGATTGATGATGAATCTCCCTCACCATCTCCATCTGTTGATTCGTCAGCACAAGCAGAAACTACAAATAGCATTGACACGGCAAAAATCGACAACAAAAACTTCACCAATTTAAAATCCCCCTTATTTTTATTATTTAAAAATACTATATAAAATAATTAGTAGTCTTAGAAATAAAAGTGTCAAAATTTGACACTTTATCAATCTACTACTATATAATATTTTTAAAATTAACAATTATTTCTTTATATATACTTACTATATTGAATGATTATACAATTGTAGTAATATTAAGTCAATAATTATTCAGAATCTTAAATTGTATAATAATGGTATAATAGTTTTAAAAAATAAAGTTTGAATGAATGTCGGTTTTGAGGGAAAAACAAGTAATTTTGTAACCTCCGAATGGACTTTCACTTTTCATTTGGAAAAATCCCACTTCTTCATCATAAGATACTATTTTTATAAAGCTTACTCCAACCTTGAAACCTTTTTAATCCTTCAGGTGTTTCTTAGAAAACTTGGCTTATCACCAAGCCTTAATGGTGAAAGCCTTAGTTGCACTTATGCAGATAAGAAAGTTTTATACTTTCCTATCTGCGAACAAAAGCGGAAGCGCCCGTTTAGCAACGTATGGACTGCGCCCGCGCATCGCAGGTGGTTCGAGTGGCGGTCTTAGTCGAACATCCACTAAAGTCTTAAGATAAAGGAAACACGAAGAGCGTAGCGATTCGATGGTGACTTATCGTAAGGAGGAGAAGGAAGTCACACTAGTCGCTGGCCGATGAAAACGCCAAATCGGCACTAGTACGTCGAAGCTGGACTGGGCTGTTTCAGTAATTTAAATATACGCAGCTTTCAATTTACACTTTCTTTATTTCCAAAAAAACATTATCTTCACCTAATAGACCCCACCCGATTATATTTAACGGATAGAGCCTATGTATGATTTCATCTTGTAGTTCTTCTATATTTCTAAATTAATAATTCAATTTCCTTATGCGAATTCAATTCAATGACTCTGATATATAGAAAGTCGCAGGAGACTTCCCTCCTTACTTGTGGGTTGATAATTTCGGTCTTCATATCTTAAATTCCAGCCATTTTCAACGGTATCATGATTTCTTATCAATTTAGCTTCAAGTGATTTCTGAGGAACTGGTGCAACCGCAGCCTCGACTGCTTCCGGATTTTTTTCACGGTATTCTTTAACCATAGGAGCTTCTGTTGTCCCTAGAGAAATAGCATTGGCTCGAATACCTTTATTTCCATATTCCGCAGTTTTTGTAATACCAGCAATACCATGTTTCGTTGCAGAATAAGTCCCAGCAGTTGCTTGACCGACTAATCCTGCTGTTGATGATGTATTGACGATAGCACCACCATTTTTCAACATTATTTCAAGTACATATTTAATACCATACAATCCACCACGCAGATCAATACCGATAACTTGATCGATGTCCTCTATCGTGTTTTCAGCGAATTTTAGACCTGGTCATCTGCACGAGAAATAATCATAATGTGATAACTATGGTTAATATTCTATCCTTTTTGTGGGAGTTAAAACATCAACTGAAGTCAGGTTAATTAACACCAAATATGGGCAGGGATAAGGCTCACTTAATTAATCAACTTTGAAATCTAGATCCCTAATCGTAAATTGCTGAGCTTGTTTATATTGATATTGTTTAAAAAAGTCTGCCTCTATACCAGTTAAGCTGGTCAAAAATCCTATATCGATTTCCATTGAATCCAGTAACTCATCTAATGATAAATATTTCTTTTCAAATAGTAATTGAAGTATACTCCTTATTTTTCCTGGCCGTGGCACTCGTAATTCTCTGTCAAGGGGTTCAATTTCCTTGTACTTTAACCTGTTAAGCATAATATTAAAGTACCTGTATTGCTGATATGAAATTAATTGCAAAGAATGCGCCCGGAAAGCTAATGCTTGGATAGATATCATCCATTTCCTTTTCAATTCCACATATGAATCTGGGTGCGAAACCTTAGAAATAGCTTTAAAATCCTCAGTAAACTCATTTTTTGGTAACAAAAAGGATCCAGCAAACAAGTTAGCCTCATGTTCATATTCCCTGAGGCTTTTTTTATCATGCAAAGCAAATTCAACTTTATAATGCAAAAGTAAATGCCCCAGTTCATGTGCTAAGTCAAAATTTCTTCTTGCAGCTGATTTTTTTAAATTTCCTAACATGATGTAGGGTTTATCGTCTGTGGACCACAAGCTATAAGCATCTATCTTGTCTCCTATTGCTTTTTCAAAAACAAATGCCCCATTTTTCTCAAGTAGAAACAATAGGTTGCTATTATCTTGTTCGCCTATATTTAAAAAACCTCTAGCATATTCCGCTGTTTTACTAATACATTCCTTTCTGCTCTCTTCATTATCATTCATCAATTCAATAACATTTTCACGTAATTCTCTTAGCCGATTTTCTGGAAACCGTAACTTACTATTCATAAGGTCAAGAAAGGCAATTAAATTCTCAATATGAGCAGCCTCAAATTGAGTTTTCTGCACACTATTCATTACTGAAGATCTGTAGGCTATATGATTGTGATTAACAAAGACTTTTTTATGTTTACTTAGAGAATCTTCTTTATAAAAGTATTTACTTTTTACGCTAAAAATTTCTTTTAGTCTATTCACAACCTCCATTTTAGGTGATACAAAACCATTTTCATATTGCCATACAGCTTGCTCCGTAACTCCTAGATCAATTCCTAATTGTTTTCTAGTAAATCCATGGAGAATACGAATGTTGGTCAAGTTTGTACCAACAAACATTTCCTTCCCTCCTTTTGAAGAGGAAGATTAATTTCCTTCTCCCTCTCCATCATCCTCATTTAGTTCATCTTCTGGTACAATATCATAATAAACTGCAGCAGGTGTGTCCGGTACATCAAACCCATCTTCAACCAGCACCTCATAATCACCTTCATCAAAGTTCACTGTGCTGGTACCAATAAACTCAGAAAGGTCTTCAATCTCATAGGTAACAATATAAAATTGATTAAAATCCTTTTCAAGTTCAAGTGCTTGAGGTTCATCCAGAAGCTTTAATGTTTCATCATCAAAAATGCTCATAATTTTTTTATCTTCATTTTTTTGGAAAATTAAGTAGAGCGATGGTTTCCAGCTTCCAAATGATAATCGACCTTCTCACGCTTGATTGAACGTTCTACAGAAGAGCGTCGTTTGAAGATTATTTTCCATTTATCTGTTTCCCTCGATGTTTTTGGGAACAAACGAAGGGTATCTTTATTGTGCGTATGGTAGGTTCGCCCGTACTTGGCAGTCGAGCAGGGTGATTCACAAGTGTTTTTCGTCCCACAAGCCAGTGGACAACGCTATTTCTGGCGGTTCTGCGAGTTCTCAAAGCCATTCAGCTTCATCTTTTTGCCGATTGGGCAAATTGGTACGCCTTTTGGTGCAAGTCACTGTTTTTAATATCATTTTCTATTAGCTCATAATGTTCCTTGTTATTGTATTGCTATATAGCTATAATTTCATCTTTATTTCGTTTACCCAACGTCCTATTAATTTTGAGCCATGTTTTATTTGGTTTGGGTATAAGTATGTATGAAAAAAATCATTAAATTCATCTAATTTTTCAGGTTTTATTATGTATAACCTCCTTCTGTAAACCATGTATTTCCCCCCTTGTTTACTACCTTCTTTTATTCCCATTCATTATTTCCCTGCAAAAAAGAACTTAATTTTAATAAAATAAGTTTATTATTTTCCTTATAGGGTTACGATTAACTATTAGCGTTAAAAAATTTAAAGGAGTTATACATGAAGTTAATTCAAATTATTACAGTTGGAGTTGGTTTCTTACTAGTATTCATTTCCACAGCATTTACTCTTGCTGAATCAGAACAGAATAAAAATACCAAGTCACCATTAGAAGGTTATAACATTGTTCTCGACCCAGGACATGGTGGAAAGGACCCGGGTGCAATCGGACTGGGTGGAGTACATGAAAAAGACTTCATTATGCCCACAACTTATAAAGTGGCGCAGCACTTGCGAGATGCAGGAGCTACGGTTATTCTAACAAGAACAGCAGACTACTTTGTTCCTTTAGGGGAACGAATACGTATAAGCAATTCGTATAATACCGATGCATTCATCAGCTTACATTACAACACATTTCCAACATATACAGTGAATGGTATTAGTACATTTTATTACACAAACGGTAATGATCGGAAACTCGCACATGAGATTCAATCCTCACTGGCTGCAAATGTTCCTCTTAAGAACAGAGGGATTATGCAAGGAGATTATCGTGTACTGAGAAAAAATAGTGATTTAGCAGTGCTTTTGGAACTAGGATTTATTACTAATCCTGATGATCTATCAACGGTTCAGACTTTGGAGTTTCAAAATGGCGTGGCCGAGGGTATTGTGGAAGGATTAAGAAGTTATTTTAGTAAATAGCTGTTTTCGCACACATGGTTGCTTTTTTATCTTCATAGTTGATATAAACTACCGAGATAACAGCAACGTCGTGATTTCCGCTCCGGGCAGTCGCTTTCTGTGGGCAGCTGGTGAGCTTCTTCATGCTGACGTATTTTTAGAATCTTACCTATGCCTATCCTCCCACAGGAGTCGACAGCCCTCCGCTCCAATCACTGAGTTGAAAATGGATGTAATGGAATTAAAGGGTGAATCAATCCTAACGAAGGAAACATGCGGAGACTCCTTGAAAATACAGACCTATTTTCTGCATGCGATGTAATGCTGCCGGAGCTTTCCTTGTCCTGCGGAGAAGCGAAAACGCTACAGACCCCACAGGGATCAGTCTTTGCGAGCGATAAGGCTCAGCGCGAGCCGGCGGAAAGCGTAGTATTTTTCCGCAGCAGTAGCAGAGCACTGATCGTGTTTTCAAGTTACACCGTAGTCTATATCTATTCACTCAAAAGCAACAAACTTTACGAAACAGCCTAGTAAATAGAAAAAAGACGTCATGTTTGACAGCTTTCTTATGGTTTAATTGGTATATTAATGGTTAATGTAGGTCTATCTTCTAATGGGTTATAAGAAACCGGATATGTTTCAAAACGGGACATATCTATGTCATTATTTAATAGGTAGCCTTCTTTTTCCATCCATTCATAAGTTTTGGTATAAGTATCTTCAATAATATCATTAGGATTATGCTCAACTGTAATATACTTCAGTGCTGGCACATTGATGATCTCCATTCCCTTAGGTAGTTTGTCGTGTCTGCTCACCTCACAACAAAGATAATACGTAAATCCTGCTTTTGTAACATCGAACGATAATCCATAATAGACATTTTTATCAATTCGATTAGAAATTTCTTTTAATCGCTCTTTAAATGACTGCATCATTACCTTTATTTCACCCGCTTTAGCTTGCTGAAAGGTTCCCTGCCAGGAATCACCTATGGCCGTAAATTGTTTTTTAAACGTTATTGTTGGCTTCATTCGGATCAACAACTCCTTATTCTTAACAATTTCGCTATCTACACGTACTAATCCTGTTTTAAAATACGTACTATACAAAATTGTCCCCACCAGTAACGAAATTAATCCTTTATCGCGCGTGTTTAGGGCTTTATTGCGCTACTTTTTAGTGGACCCGAGTAACTTTTTTTGATTATTGCGCTTCTTTTGGCGGTTATCGCTCGTGTTTACCTCATTATTGCGCTACTTTCCTGCTGTGACGCGCGTCCTCCGATTTATTAAAATAATATTTTCTGGTCTGCAGAAAATTTCCCTTTTGATTACTTTTTTTTACTAGTTCTTACTACTGTAATCGATTATGAAGTGAAATAATGGTTATCCAATACGATAGTAGATATTAGAAAACTTGGCATTCGTTTTATGGATTCTTGGTAAGCGTACTTTGCTTTCTTAGAAGCGCTTATGCTTTGGAGTGCAAGTCTTAATGGCGAATGACCTAGTTGCACTTATGCAAATAAGAAAGTTTTTACTTTCTTATTTGCTAAGTAAAGGCTGCCTCAACTATTTGAGGCAGCCTTTCGAAGCCGGTTTGTTTATTTTTTACCAGAAGTCATTAATGTCACTACAATCAACACAATAATCGCAACTGGTAAGGCAATAATAACGCTGTTTAGTTCAAATGGCTTTCCTAATACAATTTCCCACAATAATGTGGTTACAACTCCTGCAATCATGGAGGAAATACCTCCAATTGCATTTACGCGCTTCCAGAAAAATACTGCGAGCAGTGCTGGTGTTAATCCTGCTCCGTAAACGGTGTATGCGTACATTTGTACTTCCAACACTGTTGGGAAGTAGCTGATTAAAATAAAGGAGATAACTCCTAATAAGACGATAAAAATCTTTGTGATTCTCAATAGTTGCCTGTCCGATGCATCTTTTTGAATATATTTACCAATGATGTCATAGGTTACGTTTGTTGCAGCAGACAATAGATACGAGTTACCAGTTGTTACGATAAACGCTGTAGCAGCTGCTAATAATATACCCCCAACTATCGTTGGCATTACTGTTGTAGTTGCCATTAATGCCATGCCTGGATCTATATCCGGGAATAGTGATCTTGAGGCAAAGGCGATGAATGAAATGGCTGGTGATATGAGCACCATTCCGATCAACCAACCGATTTGAGCTTTTTTCGCTGACTTTCCTCCTTTTGATGAGGCAAGTCGTTGATACATATTTTGATCACCTAATAATAGAAATAATGATGGCAATAGAAACCCGAGTAATTGAATACTATTCAGGGTCCCAGTTGCTGTTAGATGTTCTGCAGGGACATTTGCCGTAATCTCGTCCCAGCCGCCAGCGATCACAAATATCGTTGGCAGGGTAATAAATAATGCAGCTATCGCTAAGAATGCACTTAATGCATCTGTTGGAGCAACAGAGCGTAATCCCCCAATTGATGCCAAAAAGATGATTAAGAAAGCACCAATTATCGTTCCTACTTCAACTGACATCCCTGTTGTTACATTTAAGATAAATCCAAGTCCTGTCATTTGATAGGAAACAATTCCGACAAAAGCTAGGATAATTATAATACTTGCAATCATTCTGGCAGTGGCTCCATACTTAGCCTCAAGAATTCCAGATACCGTATATTTACCGAATTCTCGAATTTTTGGTGCGATCAGGTAGAGGATTCCAATACCAACTAATGTCGGAATCATCATTAGGAGTGCGGGAGTAATACCATAGGTGAAGGCCATCGACGTTTCCCCACCTGAAATACTTCCGCTTCCTGTCCATGTTGCGAGTAGTGTACCAGTTAACACAATGGTTCCAAGACCTTTTCCTGCAAGAATAAAGTCTTCACTGTTCGAAATTTTTCGTGAGAAATAAATCCCCATTATAATCATAATTAGTCCATAGGCTCCGACAAACCAAAGTAGTGTCGGGTTATGTGTGAATTCCATGTTGTTACGCTCCCATTCTCTGTTTATTTCTTAGGATGTTATTTTTGAGCTAAGCTATACATTACCACTATAAAAGCAAGCTCGCGTGGAGGACATTGTATAGGTTACTGGAATTACAATTCAATATCAAGTTATACTAACAGAAACACATTACGTAAAAGTGAGGTTTTCATAATGAAAGATCAACTAAAAGAAGCGATTATTCATACGAGCGAAACGTTTGGTTTAGATAACTACTATTTAAATCGACACCATATTTTCCGGGAAAAAAATAATTTTCACCAAACAAATTATATTTTAAATATGGAATGGATTCCAAATGATGCAGACAAAACAGATGAGGACCACATTCCGTCTGGAACTACAATCATTGATATGGAGTTACATACGAAAACACTTAAGCGGATCGTTTTCACACAAGGTACAAGTAATGCAAAGGAAGAGCTGTACCCAAGTTCCGATTCAGAGAGTATTATCGAGTGGATAGAGGGGATAACTGGCTATCAATACGGACATCAATTTCAGATTTCACACCAGGAAGAGGATGCAATTACATTTCGTGCTGCTGTAGACAATGTTGGTGTGATCCCATCAGGAAAGATGGAAGTTGAATTAGAAGGGGACATGATGACACTCTTTACCATTGATGGGGTGTTTCCGAGTGAAGATAAGATAATCTGGGAACCTTTTTCTTTAACTTCAGATCAAGTCGAACCACTAGCTATGGATCAATGTAAAATAACCGAAGTCCCCTTAGAAGAACAGGAAATCTGGCTACCGGTTTATGGTATTGAAAAAACAATCATTACGAATGATGGAAGTCGTACGATTCCAGTAGAGGCGGTGGAACAAGCAGGTGTTGAGGTTAAATTAGACACAGTTTTGGAATGGGATGAGCCAATTAAAGAAGCATTTGAGCGAGCAGAAATAGACTTATCCCCGGAGGTAACAGTTGAACAAGCTATAGCAAATGAACCTCACCCAGATCTTCTTCCGATAACAGAAGAGGCTCAGGAAAAGAGTACAGAAGAAGCGAGACGATTTCTACAGCGTGAATTCCCTGATGAAAGTTCTCAACTAAAATTGACTAGTCTGTTACGGGAAAACGGCTATTTAATCGCTAACCTAGAACCAGTAGACAGCGGAAACCGTATTATTGAACGAAAAATAAAATTGGTTATGGACGACGTAAATTTTAACGTTTTAAATTATACGGACAATAACGTAGTACTAGAAATGTTCCAGTTTTACGAGTCAGCTGAGAAACCAACTATATCCAAGGATGAGGCTTACAAAAAGCTGTACGAGCATATTGAAGTCACGCCTGTTTATGTGTACGACCCTAAGATAGAAAGCTACATTATGTGCGGAATGATTGATTGTGCATATGGTGTAAATGCTGTGAGCGGGGAAGTTATTTTGTTAAAGGAAATGTAAGTTCACAAGGGAGGAAACAGCACAATGTGTTGTTTCCTCCCTCTTATTTTCTAACATACTAAAGATCATCAAACCCATTTAAATCACTTGTCTTTGTATATTGCCTGGATTTTTGCTCAAAAAAATCTGTTTTGGTTCCATCAAAATTGTCCACATAGGCTCTAATCCACTTCATTGGATTTTCCGTATATTCTGGATAAATTTCGCTCAGTCCCATCATACGAAGCATTTTGTTTGCACGATATTTGATATATCCTGCCATTTCATCTAAATCTATTCCATTAATATCAGTTAATACATAGGTTGACCACTCCATTTCAAGATCAACTGATTTTTCAACGTGTGTGTACACCCAGTCTGTAAAGGTTTTCGTATTAAAGACTGGATTCTCTGCTAAGGTAGCACGAAACAATTCAGCGATAAACCGCCCATGCTCCAATTCATCACGATTAATATAGCTAATCATAGTGGATGTCCCTACCATTTTGTTATTTCTTGCTAGATGATAGAAAAACGCAAATCCTGAATAAAAGAACATACCTTCTAAAAGGGAAGTGTACACCATCGTCTTTAAGATATTTTCCATAGATGGTTCTTCCACAAACGAATTATATTGCTCGATTAAATGCTTGTTTCTTTTTAACAATGCAGGATCTTTGCGTCCTAATTGGAACGATTCATTTTGTTCATCTAAGGAGACAACTGATGACAGGACATAAGAATAGCTCTCATTATGAACCGCTTCCTGCTGGGCAATTACAGCCATAATCGATTGAACAGAAACATCCGTTGCATACAAAGATAAAAGTAATGCGGTTCTGGTTTGCGGCCCGTCTAATGTTGAGAGCAGACCAATTATTCTTAAGTAAGCTTCTTTTTCGGCCTCCGTTAGAGAAGAAAATTGCCGAACATCCCCCGACATATTCACCTCATCAGCCTGCCAGTAATTCCCGATTAACCGTTTATATATTTTGTACCAATGCGGATAAGCAATATCGTTCCAGTTTAATATTCCACTCGATTCTCCGCCAAATAATCCAGTTGATTTATTGGGATGCAGCGGTTCTAGTGTTTTTGCTTTTTCAAGCAAGTGTTTTGGCATCATGAAACACTCCTTCCACCCATTTTTCTACTAGTTGTTCTTGGCTTCCCCGTGGTGATTGCTCTATTTTCAACCCTGTCCATCTACTTTGGTAAAATGTTTCAAGCTTATCTACAGCTTTACAAAATAGAGCATCCCCACCAAATTGCGTATCACCTGTACCAAAAACGGCTACATTTCGAGGCTTGTAGCCCACTTCCAACACGAAATCCTTCACTTCATCTGGTGTTTGCCCCTTATCCCAAGTAAAAGTTCCAAGAAAAATATAATCGTATACTGCTGCGTTAACTGGTCGGTCTATGCCAATTCGGTGCCTAACTATTGTGCACCTATCTTCTGTTAATTTTCGTTCAATGATTTCTGCTACTTCTGTTGTGTTTCCGCTGTACGATAAGTATGCTAGTAAAATCTTCAACTTTCACACCACTCACATTCTTCTATATCATTCGAGGATGAACGTACATAATACGTTGTTTTCAATCCTTCCTTCCATGCTTGTAAATGCAAATCTAGTAACACGGAGGCCTTTATTGTATTTGGTACATAAAAGTTAAATGAAATACTTTGATCGATATGCTTTTGTCGTGCTGCATTTTGTCTAACAGACCAGCGTTGATCCAATATATAGGCAGATCTTCGATAGATATCATATGTTTTGTGATTCAAATCAGGTGCAGTCGTCGGTATTTTGAAATCCTTTTTTTCTTCGCTATAAAATGTATTAAAAATCGGATCGATACTAGCAGTAGACCCCGCGATCATCGAGGTTGTAGAGTTTGGCGCAACTGCCATAAGATACCCATTACGAATTCCATATTGAGCAACATCATTTCTTAACGCAAGCCACTTTTCATCAGAATAACCTTTTTGTGAAAAATAAGCTCCCGTATGCCATTTACTTCCTGCAAAGCAGGGATAATTTCCTTTTTCTTTACTTAACTCCATACTATTTGTAATCGTTAAATAGGCAATTTTCTCATATAACTCATCTGCATAATTAACCGCTTCATCTGATTCCCATTTCAGGTTTTCAAGTGCTAAAAGATGATGCCAGCCAAAGGTGCCAAGCCCTATTGCCCGATATTTCTGATTCGTTAACTGTGTTTGCTTAATTGGTAATGTATTAATATCAATGACATTATCAAGCATGCGTATTTGGATCTTGATGAGACGCTCCAATATATCATCAGGAACCGCTCTCCCTAAATTAATGGAACTCAAATTACATACCACATAGTCACCGGATTTATACTTTTTAACGATCGTGTTATCATTTTCCAGAAATTCCTCCAAAAATTCAGTTGGAGACTGATTCTGGGTTATTTCCGTACATAAATTGGAACAGTAGATGATCCCTTTATGATGATTACTATTCTGTCTATTCACTTCATCACGATAAAACATGAACGGTGTACCTGACTCCAGTTGGGATTTCATAATTCGTTTCATGATTTCAATAGCAGGAATCTTCTTTTTGGATAACAATTTCGAATCTACACATTCCTGATATCGTTCACGCCAGGACCCTCGGGTTTTTTCTTCATCATAAAAATCTTCCAGTGAGTATCCCATCACTTGACGAACTTCATGTGGGTCAAATAAATACCAGTCACCACGCTTGTCCACTTGCTCCATAAAATAATCAGGCAGACTCACGCCAGTAAAAATATCATGGGCACGTAAACGGTCATCCCCATTATTCAGTTTCAAATCAAGAAAAGCTTCAATATCCATATGCCAAATATCTAGGTAGATGGCAATGGCGCCTTTACGCGTACCTAATTGGTCCACATTAACAGCAGTATTATTGAGCTGTTTAATCCACGGAACGACACCACTGCTCATACCAGTATATCCTTTAATCGAACTGCCTCGACTACGGATTTTCCCCATGTATACACCAATACCTCCACCGTTTTTAGAAAGCTTGGCAATATCGGTGTTACTATCATAAATCGATTGAAGACTATCATCGACTGTATCAATGAAACAACTGGATAGTTGCCCATGTGATTTTCCTGCATTGGTTAGAGTTGGGGTAGCAACCGTCATATAAAGATTACTCAATGCCCAATATGCTTCGGTTACTAATTGGCTCCGTTTCGATAAAGGTTCATCCTGCATGACATACATCGCAATAATCATCCAACGCTCTTGTGGAAGCTCATATGTATTTTTTTCGTAATCCGTGGCTAAGTATCTTGTTGCCAATGTAAACAGACCTAAATAATCAAACAGCAAATCACGCTTTGGATCGATTTGCTCTGCAAGATAATCAATTTCTTCTTTCGTATATTTGGTGATGATCTTATTTGCATAAATTCCTTTTTCTGTCAGGGTTTGGATAAGTTCATAAAAATTCCCATACCGAATAGCGGCATCATAATGTCGATTTTCTGCTGCCTGGCGGTACAGGTCCTGTAAGTATAATCGACTTGCTACATACGTCCAGTCAGGGGTGGATTCATCTATATTTTCAAGTGCTAATTTAATTAGACTTTCATACATTTCCTCTCGATTTGATAATAACTTCAAAGCCTTTTTCTGGTAAGCGTCTACATCCAGATCCAACCCTCTCACTGCTTTGTCAATAATATGATTTATTTCCTGTTCAGGTTTTGTTGTTGTGATTGTCATACTAATTCCTCCCTTTTTTCCCCATTAAAAAACGCTCACCCAAAGGATGAACGGTTAAAAAACGATAGAAATTACGTATCTATATCTCTACCGTTTCAACTTCTCTCACCCCGGAGAAATGAAACTACAAGTTATGGCAGGTCTCCTGACTTGTGCTTCTGCCTACTAGAGCCCTTCCCGTATCATAGCCGTAAAGCATGTGATACAGTGGATTACTCGTTCGTCCACACTTACAGTTGCGGGGGCAGTCCTAGATTTGAACTAGGTTCCCTTTTAAGACAACGTGTGTCACCTTAACTCGTAATTACTATATATAGTTGCTTGCATTTTTATTTTACCAATATATTGTATTTAAATCCTATCATAGAAAAAATAACTTCGCAATGATTATTTCCGATAGGCAGTAAGTTATGAAAATGCTAACGGAGTATTTTCATAGTATGATTTGCCTAATCGATAATAATGGTCAACAATTTCCTGATTAAGATTTTTATGTTCTTCAGGTACCATTGGAAGTTGATCTGCATCCTCTTGTTTCCATACAGAATAGCCAGGTGGAACAAAACGATTATCAGCTATCGTTACTCTGTTTGTTACCGTTGCACCATGCATAACTACACAGTTTCGTCCAATTACTGCATCATAAATATTAGCATGTTGTCCTACAAATGTATTACGTCCAATAAATAATGGTCCGTGTACTGCTGCATGATGTAATACACTGATCTCCCCCTCTAAGTAAACACCCCATTTCCTGCCGTCGATTTCCACATGCGCACTCCCCGGATGAACGTGCATTAATACATAATCCTGTATATTAGTATACGGACCAATATAGTAAGGATATCCTGAATCTGCTCGAAGTAAGTTTTTAAATCCTATATAAACGTCATCATCTATCGTAATATCACCGATTACGGTCGATTCGGTACCAATTACTGCCTTGTTACTAATTGTAGGATAACTTATATTTTTGACCTCTTGAACTGGGGGATTTTGATATATTATTGGTTTTTGTACCATAGCGAACACCTCCTATTTATCTATCCATACCTAGGTTATGTATAAAAAAGGTAAATAGTTCGATGTAATAAGAAAAGCGTAAGCGCCCTGAAAGACACGACCGCATAAGCAAAACGGCTGGAGAAAGGTAGTTTTTCCTTTCGCAAGACGGATTGCTTATGTCGCGAGTGGCTGGGCGCTGGAGCTAGACATGGCTCTTGCTGACAAGAAACTTTATAGTACCAAAATTTTATACTTTCCTTACCTTTTAGAAAACTTGGCTTATCGCCAAGCCTTAATGGCGAAAGCCTTAGTTGCACTTATGTAGATAAGAAAGTTTTATACTTTCCTATCTACTAATAAAAGCTAGAAGCGCCCTTACAGGCTAAGTTCGCCACGTCCTTGAAAAAGTAAAGCACTTTTTCTGCGTGCGATGTTTCTCATTGAAGCTTTCCTTGTCCTGTGGCAACGCCTGTAACTAGCACGTCCTGTGCGTCATAGCGACGTATGGGCTGCGCACGCATAGCGGGTGGGTCGTTGCCACAGAGCGACAAAGTTAGTCTATCTTTCTTAAAGGAACATGCCCCTTCATAGGCTCCTAATTTTATAATTTAAGTAATTAAAAAACCCAGCACATTTATAATATGCGCGGGGTAATGACCTTCATAGGATACAGGGTTATTGGGGAAATAGTTAATTTTTTGGAGATCCGGGTGGATAATAAAAGGGCGGCACCTTTAACCATCCGCGTTTTCGCATTAGCGTTTTTAATGTTGTTCCTAACACAACCCATTCCGAATAAAAGTTCAACCAAACCATCCCAATATCATTTCGAATCGAATCCCCTTGTCCTTTTGCACATGCTTGCATGCATACGATTAATTTAAATGCTACTCCATTAGCAATCTCATCATCTGTTAGCTTTACACCGAGCGGAATTTCATTGGGCTCTGATTTAGGTTTTGCTGAAGTTACATCTGGTAAGGGAATACCCTCTTCTTTCATAATCGTACTTAATTTTTTAATATGTGATTCACACTGCTTGATCACATCATTTAACATTTCTTTTACTTCATCATCTGTCGTTGTATTCAAACCTATTTCTTCATATCGTATAAATTCTTCTACCATGGTAATATATTTCCAACAATCCCCTGCTTCAATGATATTAAATGGTGATTTAGGTTCATTTGTGTTATCAACTGCAGTTTTAAGCAAATTCCATGCTGCTTCAAATGGATTTGACACATTTTCACCCCTTTAGTGGTATTTTCAATAACTCTTTTAAAAGTATGCACAGTTATCACAAATTAAAAACGATTAGAAAACTTGGCTTATCGCCAAGCCTTAATGGCGGAAGCCTTAGTTACACTTATGTAGATAAGAAAATTTTATACTTTCTTATTTGCCAAAAAAACAGGAACATAATTATGTCCCTGTTTCATGCTAGATTATGATTTAATTATCCTAATACTGCCCGATCACTATCAAATTGTTTTCCGCGTATTCGTTGGAATTCCTTTAACAGAGATTCCATCGTTAATTGTTGTTTTTCTTTGCCTTTGATATCGAAAATAATTTCACCTTTATCCATCATAAATAACCGGTCACCTAGATCCAATGCTTGATTCATATTATGTGTTACCATTAAGGTCGTTAATTCGAACCTCTTTACAACGTCTGCGGTGATCTCAGTAATTAACTCTGCCCGGGCAGGGTCTAATGCAGCCGTATGTTCATCAAGTAATAAGATTTTCGGTTCTGTAAAAGTAGCCATCAATAACGAAAGCGCCTGTCGCTCCCCTCCAGAGAGTAAACCGACTTTTGCAGTTAAACGGTCTTCGAGACCTAAATTCAACGTTTCCAAATATCCCTTGAACAATTCTTTTCGATTTTTTGTCACACCTGGTTTAAGCTTTCGTTTCTTATCACGTGCATATGCAATTGCTAAGTTTTCTTCAATTGTCATAGATGGTGCTGTTCCTGCCATTGGGTCTTGAAATACACGTCCAATGAATGAGGAACGTTTGTATTCTGGTAAATGAACGACTTGTTTACCATCAATTAACACATCACCCACATCTGGTGTTAGATTACCAGAAATAACATTCATTAAGCTTGATTTACCAGCCCCATTACTTCCAATGACCGTGACAAATTCACCTTTTTGGAGTTCCAAATCAATTGATTGTAATGCATTTTTTTCATCTGGTGTGTCTTCGTTAAATGTTAACGAAATATCACTTAGTTTTAGCATTGGCTAAACCTCACCTACCTTATTAATCGCAGCCCGTTTTTGGAGACGCCGTTTTCTTTCTTTTCGCGCCTGCAGAACTCTAGGTGCAACTAAAGCTGCAATTACGAGAATGGCCGTTATAAACTTCATGTCACCCGATTCGAGAAAATCAACTCGAAGTGATAAAGCAACGACAATTCGATAGACAATAGCTCCGCCAATAACAGCTAACGTTGCAATGGCAATGGTTCTTTTTCCGAACAGTGCTTCACCTATAATCACAGAGGCAAGCCCAATTACAATCATTCCAATCCCCATATTGACGTTTGCAAATCCACCATGCTGTGCTATTAGCGCTCCTGAAAGCGCTACAAGACCGTTTGATATACCAATTCCTACGATAATTAAGAAGTCCGTATTACCTGAAAGGCTTCGAATCATCCTTTGATTATCACCCGTCGCCCGTAACGCAAGGCCAACTTCTGTTTTCATAAAATAATCTGTCAGGAACTTAATAGCAAGGGTAACGATAAACATTAATATAACGATTACCCAAGTTGTTGGAAGCCGGTCTGCTCCAAAAGTTATTAAAATACTATTAAGAAAAGAATCAATACCAGTTGATGCCCATATGGATTCCAATTGTTTGAAAAGCGTTATTTCATTTAGCATGGAAACTGTAGGCTGACCCATAATACGTAAATTTATAGAATATAAGGCAATCATCATAAGTATTCCTGATAGCAAAGCATTAATTCTTCCTTTTGTATGAAGTACTCCGGTAATACAACCTGCCATAAAACCAATAATTGCTCCTAAAAGTGTTGCCATAACAGGGGGTACTCCATTTACAATCGAAATTGCCGCTACACCGGCTCCTGTAACGAAGCTCCCGTCCACTGTTAAGTCAGGAAAATCCAAAACGCGGAAGGATAAATATACTCCTAAAGCCATGATTGCATAAATTATACCTGATTCAACTGCACCAAATAATGATAAAAGCATGATGTCCTCCTTCCCGCACATAGCTGAATAAGTCTTAGAATAGTAAAGCAGGCATTAGCCTGCTTTAAACTACCCGTTTATTTGATTCGTTTATTATTCTGCTGGGTCTACAAACTGAGCATCTTCATCCCATTCATCTTGCCATTCAATACTTTGTGCTTCTGCTGCTTCTTTATTGATAAATAATTGTATCTCTGGAGGATACTCAGCAGGAATATCACTAACCTCTTTTTCACCTGTTAAAATATCTACTGCCATTTCTCCTGTACGATAACCTATCGTATAGTAATCAATTCCAAATGTTGCAAACCCACCTTTTGCTACTGAGTCTGGTTCTCCTGTAATAAGTGGAATATCATGATCGTTTGCAACACCAATGACACTGTCTAGTGCTTCGACTACTGTGTTATCTGTTACGATAAAAAATACGTCTATATCACTGACTAATGTTGTCGCAGCTTGGTGTACTTCCGATGAATTAGCCACCATACTCTCTTCTAGACTCAAACTAGTTCCCTCAACAGCTGCTTGTACTGCTTCAATTTGTGTCACAGAGTTCGGTTCCCCAGCATTATATAGTAAACCTACAGTTGCACCTTCAAAATACGTATCTATAAATCCAACTGTTTCTTTAATTGCATCCGGATGAAGATCAACTACCCCTGTAACGTTTCCATCGGATTCATCCATCGAACTCACTAATCCGGCATCTACAGCATCTGTTACAGAAGTAAATAAAATCGGAATATCCTCTGTTGCTTTGTAGGCACCTTGTGCACTTGGTGTTGAGTTAGCAAAAATTAAATCTACACCGTCAGCCACAAAACCATCAGAAATCGGTTTTACATTATTCGGATCGTTTTGAGCACTTTGAAAATCATAATCTACATCTAAGCCAGCTTCATCCAATGCCGCTTGAAATCCTTCATAAGCTCTATCCAAAGAAGGATGCTCTACGATTTGTGTTGCCCCTACCTGATAGGTTGCACTATCAGACCCTGAAGTTTCATCCTCACCACAAGCTACTAATACAAGTATACTTATTACTATTATTGCAATTACATATGACCATCTTCTCATTGTGCATTTCCCCCTCGACTTTTTAACCTTCTAAAAATTTAACCAATTATATCACATCATGCGAGTTAATCAACCATACAAATCTTTTAAACAAGTATTATGGAGTCTTTTTAATAAGCTAGTAACAGCTCCAATACACTTACAGCTTTATTTCATGGCTCAAAATCTGTGAAACTTATAGAATAATTGCTATCAATTGGTAAAATAAAAACATAGGACTACCTTGGGGAAAACAAAGGATATTGGCCCGGTGACCTTATCCAAGAAACCTGATCCAAGCCTATGGTTAAAAAACCATAATCTTGCAAAAGCAATTAGTGAAGTATCATGGTCACAATTCAGAACGATGGGAATACAAAGCGAAATAGTACGGAAAAGAAGTCGTTACCGTAGTCAAAAACTTTGCTTGGTTCTTCTAATTGGCATAAACAAAAAATAAAAGTGTCGCTCGTATTCATGAGAAAATCGCTAATGCTAGAAAAGATATGTCGGACAAAATCTCTACCGTGATTGTCAAAAACTACGACATTATCGGGATTGAATTTGTCAGTGAAAAATATCGCCTGTTTTAGATAAAATTGATACTATATGGAGCTATTAACTATAATCTAATCTCTATTCCTATTTAGATTAATAGAGACAATTTTTATAATAAACAAAAAATGGTTGTTATGGATACATTTCCATGGTAATATTTGTTTTAATAATTTGTCATATAATGTTCACAATTTGTCCGTGAAAAGCTAATAAAACCAAGTAACAAAACAACATTGGTACCGACATAAATAATTGTTAAATTAGGAACAAACCTTCTTACATATACGGAGGTTTTTCTATAAATAATTTATTAAGGAGGAAATGTATGGATAAGGTAAAAAATCGTTGGTTAATAGCTGCATCTGCTGTGGGTGTTCATATTTCAATCGGCTCTGCTTATGCATGGAGTGTTTTCACAAATCCTATGGCTAATCAGTTCGGCTGGGAGACTACAGAAATTTCAATGGCTTTTAGTATCGCAATTTTTATGCTAGGTTTTTCGGCTGCATTTATGGGAAGATTTGTGGAAAAAAATGGGCCAAAAAAATCTAGTATGTTAGCTGCATTGTTTTTCGGTGTAGGTGTTGCTGGTTCCGGGTTGGCAACTGCTGTAGGATCGTTATTTTTACTGTACTTATTTTATGGGGTTATTGGTGGTATAGGTTTAGGAATAGGGTATATTTCTCCAGTTTCTACACTTGTAAAGTGGTTCCCTGATCGTCGTGGGCTTGCTACTGGACTAGCTATTATGGGCTTTGGCTTTGCAGCCCTTATAAGTGGGCCTGCTGCCGCTGGGTTAATTGAAGCAGTTGGTATTTCTAATACATTCTATATCCTTGGGGCTGTATATTTCACCGTCATGACCCTCGCTGCTCAATACTTGGCTCCACCTCCAAAAGGTTGGGCACCTGAAGGATTCAAGGAAAACGAACAAAAAGGTGCCATAAAAATTAAAGCAGATCTTTCCCAACTTACTGCTAATGAAGCAATTAAAACTCGTCGTTTTTGGATGTTATGGACGATGCTATTCCTTAATGTAACTTGTGGAATTGCAGTTATTTCAGTGGCATCACCTATGGCACAAGACATAGCAGGTATGACACCTATTGCAGCTGCAACGATGGTTGGATTGATGGGTCTATTCAACGGTGGTGGAAGAATAGGATGGGCATCGTTGTCTGACTATATTGGACGCCCGAATGTATATACCGCTTTCTTTATCATCCAAATTGCAGCATTCTTCCTGTTACCGTTCGCTGCTAGTGTTATATTGTTCCAGATCTTAGTTTTTGCGATATTAACATGTTACGGTGGAGGTTTTGCATCCGTTCCAGCATATATTGGTGACTTATTTGGAACCAAACAGCTTGGAGCAATTCACGGCTATATTCTAACTGCGTGGGCATTGGCGGGTGTTGCTGGCCCAATTCTATTATCGTTAATTTATGATACAACGAATAGCTATAATATAACGATGATGATCTTTGGTATTTTATTTATCGTCTCATTAGTGCTATCTCTATGGATCCGTGTAGATATTAATCGATTAAAAAATGAGCAAACTACATCGAAACAAAAATTTGCGGGTGTAACTAGTGAAGCGCGATAAATATCAAAAATTTATGAATCTTTATAGAATAAATAATAAGTAATTGATAGAATGAAAGTATACGAAAGACAAATCGCCGTAGCGGGGTTTTTATACAAATTAAAAAAGATCTACGTTACGGCGTCTGTCAGCGATATGTATCTGTCACATGGCGAAAGTCTAATCAGGAGGGATAACATTGGGGAAAACGAAACATACAGGTCCAGTCAAGTTATCAAAAAAGCCTGACCCTAATCTATGGTCAAGTAAAGTTCCATTTGGTTTAGGAAAAATAAAACCACATCACATCCGTGATACGATGAAAGTTGTTTGGGAAAATCGTGACAACCTTCCGTATGCCACACGCATTTTGACAAAAGGTGTTTGCGATGGTTGCGCACTTGGGGTACAAGGATTAAAAGACCAGACGTTAACAGGTCCACATGTATGCACGACCAGATTGAATGTACTCCGGTTGAATACAATGTCAGCCATAAAAGAAGATGTTCTACATGCAGACATTGATGAATTACGAAAAATGAGTAGTACTGAGCTTCGTAAATTAGGGCGGATTCCGTATCCACTTATTCGAAGACCAGGTGAAAATAATTTCAGCCGTCTCACATGGGACGAAGCATTGGACGTAATTGCAGAAAAGATGAAAGCGCTTAATCCAAAACAGTATGCCTTTTACTCAACTTCTCGTGGAATTACCAATGAATCCTATTATACAGTTGGAAAAGTGGCTCGTTATCTCGGGACAAATAATGTTGATAATGCCTCACGTATTTGCCACTCTCCTTCGAAAACTGGATTAAGCCGCTCACTAGGTATTGGTGCATCCAGCTGTAATTATAAAGATTGGATTGGAACGGACGTTCTTGTGTTTTGGGGCTCAGTGGCAGCTAATAATCAGCCCGTTTCAACAAAGTATATGTATGCAGCTAAACGGAAGGGAACAAAAATAATCATCATCAATCCTTATCATGAACCCTCAATGGATAATTACTGGATTCCATCTATCCCTGAATCTGCATTATTTGGAACACAAATTGCTGATGATGTTTATCAAGTAAATATCGGCGGAGACATTGCCTTTATGCACGGCATCATGAAGCACTGGTTTGACATGGAAGAAAAAGAACCAGGTTCGGCAATTGATCATCAATTTGTCGCTGAGCACGTAAATGGTTTTGAAGAACTAAAAGCAAAAGCTACTTCTTATAATTGGGAACAACTTGTAAGCTCTTCAGGGATATCTAAAGAGCAAACAATAGCACTAGCAGAACTACTTGCTAAATCTAAATCAGCAGTATTTGTGTGGTCAATGGGCTTAACACAGCACCGCTTTGGTACAGATAACGTTTCACAAGTTGCCAATCTGGCTATGTTACGTGGCTTCCTTGGCCGGGAGAATTGTGGTGTAATGCCAATCCGTGGCCATTCGGGCGTACAGGGTTCCGGGGAAATGGGTGCTGATCCATTCGTTTTACCTGGTGGACCTATGAATGAAAACGGCCGAAAACGAGTTGGAGAGGTGTGGGGCTTTGATATACCAGACTGGCAAGGTGATATTGTTGGTGTTTCGCTTGAAAATACACTTCTACCAGAGGATCATGAGAGAAAATTAAAGCTTTATTACATGTCAGGCGGGAATTTTTTAGAGACAATGCCTAATCCTGATTTTGTAAGACAGTGCCTTGAAAATATGGATATTCGTGTCCATCAGGATATTATTTTCAATACGTCTACCTTTGTTGATGCAAAAGAGGCGGTCATTGTGTTACCTGCTATGACGAGGTATGAACAACCAGGTGGCGGTACATCTACCTCTACAGAGAGGATGGTATATTTTTCACCAGAAATTAAGGGGCCACGCATTGAAGAAGCCCGATCAGAATGGGAAATTTACGTTGACCTTGCAAAACGAGTAAAGCCTGAAGAAAGTCATTTAATTGATTTTAAGGACGCGGATGCAATTCGTGATGAAATTGCAGTGGCAGCTCCAAACTATAATGGAATTCAGCATTTGAACGAAGATAATACGGTTTTCCAATGGGGTGGTGCTTGGTTGTGTGAAGATGGCATTTGTCCAACACCTGATGGTAAAGGAAGCCTCGTAACGGTTGAATTACCAGAGCTTCGTAAACCTGAGGGACACTTCTACGTAACGACTAGAAGAGGTAAACAGTTTAATTCCATGATCTATGGTGAGAAAGACCCTTTTAATGATGCAGACCGTTTTGACGTTCTGATGAATAAGATAGATGGAAAAGAACATCAAATTAATGAAGGCGATGCCATCGTTGTTTACAATCATCATGGAACATTCAATGGTCGTGCAAAATTTGTATCTGTAAAATCCGGGAATATTGAATTACACTGGCCAGAGGGAAATGAGTTAATTCCAAAAGGTGTATATGAAGAGCATGCTGGAATTCCGGAGTACAACACTGCTGTAATTGTAGAAAAAGCAGAAACATACTATGCACACAAGGATACGAAATACGTTGAGAAGCGCGTAGAAGAACTGGAAACGGAAATGAGTTAGAAGGTGTGAAGTTATTATGGAACACGAAATTCAAACCAGCTGGGAAATTATTCGAGTTGATGAGGGGGCTATCTCTAACGAAGACGAAGAAATTGTAACTGAATTCCCTATCACCATTATGCTAAACGGTGAGGAGTTTGCAACGGTTGTTTGTTCTCCAAATAATATAAATGAGCTTATAATTGGCATTCTAGCTTCAGAGGGGATCATCCGCTTTTTTAAAGATATCGATTCCCTAAATGTGGATAAAGAACGCGGTTTTGCTTATATTGAGATAAGTAAGCCGTTAGGAGATACCCAGCACGATCATTCAAAGCGATTTATTGGGTCGTGCTGTGGCAAAAGTCGTCAATTTTATTTTAAAAGTGATGTTAGAACAGCCAAAACAATCACAAGCCGTTTAACAGTTACAGTTGAACAATGTTTCGCTTTAATGAAAAATCTCCAAACGCAATCTGAGCATTTCCAAATGACTGGCGGCGTGCATAATGCAGCACTTTGCACACCAAATGAAATGGTAATTATTCGAACAGATATTGGCAGACACAATGCGCTTGATAAGATTTACGGTCACATATTACAAAATAAAATACCTTTGTCCGATAAGTTAATCACGTTTAGCGGAAGGATTTCTTCAGAAGTTTTGTTGAAAATATCCAAAATAGGCGTTGGAATACTTATCTCTAAGTCAGCACCTACTGATCTTGCCCTGCAATTGGCTGAGGATCTAGGGATTACTGTTGTTGGCTTTGTTCGAGGAAACAAATTAAATATCTATACACATTCACACAGAATACATGGGGTGAACAATGATATTTAACAAATAAACCCACCATTACCGCAAGCGTTCTGGTGGGTCTTGTTGATGCCCTTTTTGTTGCACTTCTTTAAAAATATCTTCTTGATTAGGTGGTGTATACTGATTATTAATTTGATTTGGCTGCTGTCCACCAGATAAAGCATTATTTATCGTTTGTTGAATGTCATTACGCAATAACTGCAGATCTTTTTTTGTTACTGTCTGCGCTTCATCCTTTAATGTGTATCCAACCTGTCCGTTCGGCTCTAAAGTCGCCCACTTCACATCACTTATTCTCATCACATTCTGTTGCCTTAAATTCATTTCCAGTTGATCTACTGTTAACCTTAATTTTTTTAAATTCTTCTCGTTAATCGTCCCGTTCTCGATTAACACTTTCGATTTACCTGTAATTAATTTTTCAAATGGATCACCTTTAACTTGAACAAATTCCAACACAAAAAGCGTCGCAACAAGAACAGCGCCCGCACCTAGCGTCCTCCAAATATTATCTCCTGCCACAGGCTGAATGAGCAGTGATCCAATCGCAATCATAATAACTGTTTGAGCAAGTGTCATTTGAGCAATTGATTTCCTCCCAGCAAACCGCAAAAGAAACGTTCCACCTATAACAATTACAATTGCCTTCCAAATCCAATCTAACTCCATACTAGAAACACTCCTTTAGCTATTATTACCTAGTAATTAGTTTGAGTTTAAACCATGTAATTATTCGGTATTAAAAAAAGGAAGCCCGCAACTAACGCATTCCATTTCCTATCGCAATCATTAAAAATGTAATGAAAAATAACCATCAATTTATATGCTAATTTGATCGTCATTTATGGTTGGTGTAATAGTATTATAGGCTTAATATCCATTAAAATTGTAGTGTAATATGTATCCCAATTTGTTTGGTAACAATAGCCAGGGTAAGTCTCTATTTTGACCTATCAATTCATATGTAAATTGAAATACATATATTTACTAATAAATTGGAAATTGTTTTGTTTTCGCTTGCTTGTACAAGGTAGTCTGAATATTTATGTTAAACTAAATATAGAGATTGTGAACAATTACACTGTGCGAAAGCAGTTTAGTTGAATAACTTAGAAAACTTGGCTTATCGCCAAGCCTTAATGGCGGAAGCCTTAGTTACACTTATGTAGATAAGAAAATTTTATACTTTCTTATCTGCCAAGAAAAAAGACATTCCTTTGGAATGCCTTTTTAACAGATATTTTTTTTAGTAGTAATATCCTTCACAACATCTTCTAATGTAAGACTTTTTAAAACCTTCTCCATTGCCAATTGGGCTGCTGAGAATAATGGTTCAATTGTTTTCTGGATGTTCCCACCTACAGGACATTCAGGATTTGGATTATCATGAACAGTAAATAACTCTTTTTCCTGTACAACACTCACTGCCTTATATACATCAAACAGTGTAATATCAGATAATTCCTTTGCGAGTTCAGCACCTGCAACGCCAGGTCGAACTTTTACCAATCCTGTATTTTTAAGCATTCCCATAATTTTTCTGATTACAGCTGGATTTGTATTTACACTTCTTGCCAAAAACTCTGAAGTGCTTATTCCACTTTCATTTATCTCAATAAGAGCTAATATATGAATGCCTACAGAAAATCGACTACTAATGGACATTTTTCTCACCTCATAAAATAGATGTATTACAATTATACACCTGTAACTCTTTTTATTACAAGTATCTGCAATACTTAATATAATGGTATAAACTATTAACAAAATATAAATATTATTAAAAGTGTTGACAAATACCATTAATGTAATTACTATAGTTACAGGTAACTGAATCGATTACAACTTATTCATTATAGGAGGATTATAAAATGAAAATTGGAATTATTGGAGCAAGTGGTAAAGCAGGAAGTCTTATTTTGAAAGAAGCAGTTAGTCATGGACATGACGTAACAGCTATTGTGAGAGATGCTTCAAAACTTGAAGGTGAAAACGTTGCAGTTATTGAGAAAAATATATTTGACCTCACATCTGATGACGTGAAAAAGTTTGACGTAGTAGTTAATGCCTTCGGTGCGCCTCTTGGTGAAGAGCAAACACATGTTGATGCTGGACATGCATTAATTGAGGTACTAAAAGGAACAAATACAAGATCCATTATAGTAGGTGGAGCTGGAAGTCTTTATGTAGACGAAAACAAAACCGTTACGGTAATAGAAACACCTGATTTTCCAGATATATTTATCCCGACTGCTAAAGGGCAAGGACGTAATTTAAAAGAATTACAGGAAACCTCTAATATTACATGGACATTTATTAGTCCTTCTGCGGTGTTTGATGCTGAAGGGAAAAGAACTGGTTCATATCAGTCTGGAAAAGACCATCTTTTGGTAAATTCAAAAGGTGAGAGTTATATTAGCTATGCAGACTATGCTATTGCAGTATTGGATGAAATTGAAAATCCGCAACATATAAATGAACGGTTTACAGTTGTCGGTGAAGCAGAATAAGTATTTGAAAAAGAAAAATGTTTAAAATGCCATTAGTGTTATACTAATGGCATTTTACTTCCTAGTTATAGGATAGATTAGATATATAACGCATTTCTTATACTTAACATCTAAAGATGGTGAGATTATGAATGAGACTTAAAAGAAACGTATAGAGTATGGAGGAAACTGATCCACAAAGAATTTTTCCCCATTTATTAAAAAGTACGGTTTGATCGACATGTACACATCTGGTTTTTATCCATCCACTACACAAGAGGAGAGATGGGCTTAACCTACCGGCTTTAGTTTAATAAGCACTTGAAAATACATAAGAAAAATCTCAGTTATTGAACTGAGATTTTTAATTACAAATTTAGCTGCCTTTTATAATGCAATTCCAGATTTTGCGATAGATATCGGAACCCGTTAGCACCGAGTGGACTTCCTTTTTCATTTATTCATACTAGAGAAAAAGTCACTCAATGGATCTTCTTCCTCTTTTTCATGAAGCTGTTCTGGCTGTTCTAATAGATCATCTTGTAGGTTTTCAAGATCTATATCGTTTAATTCATAGGTGTTTTCATTGGTAGTACGAACGTTTTCTTTTGGAGGATCCTCTGATGAATCAGACTTATCCTCTTGTACATATAAACTACCATCACGAGAACCACTGTTTAAGGAAGCCATTAATGATGTAGCTCGCATTGGATCCTGTAACAATTGATACATAATGCTCCCGATAAGTGTTTCAGAATGTGCATGCTTCAACCAGTTTTTTTGTTCTTTCGTTAACTGTTTCGGTAGTGGCACTGTTATTGTTTCACGTTCTTTAGAATAGCTCTCATTGACACCTTTTAGTACATATTGTGCTATTTCACTCGAAAAATTTCGTCGTTCGGTTTCTTTTAGATTTTGCAGTTGTTTCAGGAGATAGTCAGGTGTATCGGACGGGACACGAAAGGTTATGGACTGTCCACGTTCTATACGTTTTTTAAATTCACCCATTCAATCACCCTATTTCTCTTTATTCGCTGCTGATTTTTCCGTTGTTTCTGCACTAGTATTTTTATTAATATAATCCATAATCAGCTTGTAATAAGCATTAGCCATCATCCAAATGCTCTCACCTTCATCTTCAAAGAACTCAATATTAAATCCATCTAGTTTGTTATTCAATGCTTTTAAGTAATCTTTAAGTACGGCTGATCCACCACCAACAAAATAACAAATTTCTGATTGCGAATTCTTTTGCCATACATTTCTTAGATAACGATATTCCTTCTTAGCTAATTCTAGTAAAATTCTATCCGTTATATCATGAACGTTTGTACGGCTTCCTTTGACCATTATATGATGACGATTATTTTTGCGCGTAATAATATCCACAACATCACGCCTGCTATCAAGTTCTATGCCATGCTTGGTACGGATTTCTTCACGAATTTCCTCTAGTGATTCGGCAACACCAAGATGAAATCCTTGTGCTTTGTCATCATCAACATTACGGTTACGAATTACAGCGATATCAGTAGAAAGTCCTCCAATATCCTGAATTAGAATTTGTTTGTCTATCAATTCTTTATTAATGACATTCAACTCATTATCCATAATTAAATTCACATACGCAGCAAAACCTTCTGGATAAACCTTAACCTCATCAAATGAGATATTTACTTTCTTCCCTTGATATTTTGGAGTTATTAGAAATTCTACCTGATGGACTGACCCAAGTAGTTGCGAACGGTAACCCACATCTTTTCCTTCCTTAACTTCTCGTAATGGAAGGCCTGTCCCCAATGTGTATGTTGCATCTACAATATCATTTTTTGTTACTTTAAATGTTCCATCACTAACAGCATCCAATGCAATGGATGCAAACAGCATGATCAGAGTTTGATCTTCTTCTGATTTACTACTCCCAGGATCTAGTTCCGTTGAATTATTTGTTTTTGTTGCTAAATTCCCCACACGGTACACAGCATTATTTTCTGCTAGTGCTGGTGAATGGACACGAATATGTAGATTATCAAGTGGATCCTTATCGTCCAATTCTTCAATTCCAATTACAGGACGGTCCTCCATATCCCTCGCAATCACATTCGGTATATAATATGAATCTTCCATCCTCCCAAAGTTTGCCTTTACGGCATCATTTCCTACATCGATTGCTGCAATTCTTGATTTTGTCATAGTTGTACTTCCCCTCTCGTGAAAATGACTTACAATATCATTTTAGTAAATCCAAGATTAATGCGCAATCGGACTTTTAGCGTATTCTTTTTTGTATACATGTTTACATTTCTGCACACTCTTTTGCAACAGTTTGTAAACGAGTTTGTGTACGTGTAAACAGTTTTGCATACACTTGTTTTCAAAAAGTATACTTGTGTGCATTATTGTACACAAACAAATTGTAGTAGGAAATATGACCTAATTAGTCAACAATAAAGGTTGTTTTCGTGAAGGTTGATGCTTTAGGGAAAATATGCGACGTAACTTGATGTGACGGTTAACCTACCACTACGGAAATACACTTCGCTTTCACCCATCCGGGTACAAGTGCGACATCTGCTTCGTTTCACTGCGCAGTGTCTTCTACCCGTGGGCGGCTGATGAGCCTCCTCGAGCTAACGCTCTGCGGGGTCTCAGGCTAGGCCTCTGCTCCCACAGGATAAGGAAAGCTACATAGCTAGACATCGCACGCAGAAAATCGGTTTGTATTTTCGAGGAGTCTACGTGCACTTCCTCCGCTGTTATTTCCGTTACTGTCGTGGGACTGTATCAGTATTAATAAAACATCTTATCTGTCAGGGTGAGCGGAGGGCGGTGACTCCTGCGGGAACAGCACGTGTCCGAAGACCCCGCAGAGTGGTTTTCCGCTTCGGAGGCTGAGGCCGTGCCCGCGGAAAGCATCCGCCCGTAGCGATCCCAGACGGCAGCAATAGCGAGCGTTCTTAGAAATAAGCCTAAGTTACGTCGCATTTTACATCAACTATGAAGGTAAAAAGCAACAACACGTGCGAAAGCAGCCAAAATAAAAAGCCTATCCTATATCAGAAAAGGCTTATTTTTATTTAATTACTTCTTAGAAGAATCTTTAGGTTCATCCCTCTTTTGATGCAATTTCTTGAATTTCGATGATACGCCTAATAGTTTTTGTTGTAGATCGATGGAAGGCTCCATTTCTTTAATCGTAGTTTGATAGGCACGAATCATAGCTACCGTAGCGATAGGATCAACTAATGCACGTCTAACTACCGTCATAATGACATATGCTCCAACAACTGCAATAAAACCAAGTACAGACGCTGCCTCATTATTTTCAGCAATCATATTAGCTAACCCCATAAGTGGAAATACCGTTACTAAAAATACCGTAATATTTAAGATGAAAATAAATACGACAACACCGATAGCTGTCATTAATACCTTCTTCCAACTTTGTGCATATAACACAACTCCATCTGATGCCGACTTCCAAACTGTTTCATCCTGCTTTTCATCTTTTCTTAGCATGATGTAGCTGAGTATTGCTTCATCAATATAATTTAAGCTGACAGACATAACACGATTGACTAATGAAATAATGATATTAGATCCAGGTATAAAGCTAAATAAATTACCTACCCTTATTGTCCAGCGTTGTATTTGTTTTACTGCACCATGCACCATTCGATCAACGACAAAACAAACATTTGCAGATCCAAAATTATTTTTAACCTGATCCTTTCCATAAGCTAGTTGGCCTTTTCCAGACGGGACCTTTCCATTCTTTAACATTTCAGTGATGACTGAAATATGTCCCACCTTAACCATATATAACACATATCTTTCTACAACCTTGAGACCTCCAAACACCCCCAAAAATGAGATTAATAAAATGATAACGAAAAAACCCGAAGCAAATTCAAATGTCTTAAACAAGAACATGCTGATACCTAACATAATGCCTAGGAACACAAATGCGACAATTGCAAAAATGACATATACAGCCAATCGGGCAAAAATAAAAGGCAACGTGCGACCGACTAAACTAAAAACAGACATACATATCCCCCCATCACGAGAAACCATGGATGACATTCTCTTTAGGTTCTGCACTTGTCATCCATAATCACTCTTTATGGAACAATGTATGCCTGTTGGCTAATTGATATTCTATACGTTTTCAAACAAGGTAATACCATTTATCATATAAGATGAAAACTTCTCTATAGCTCTCGTGTTACGAACAAACTAAATAACATCTCTGTTCCAATGTCTGTGGGCAGCAATTGCCTGCACAAAGTTTCCAGCGAAATTCTGTAAATTACTTCCTATAACCACACCCGGACTGTTTGGAATGTTATTCTCGTTCAGTAACATTATTCCATCATGTGTGGCACCAATTGGTTTGTAATGCTTGTATGCATCTGTTAAAAAGTAGGTTGTATTTTTATTAAAGACTTTACTATCACTGGTACCACCTACAATATAGATAGCATCAAACAATACTGAATCCGTTGTGGTAAAGGAGTGATCTACTTGTAACGTATTACCGTTTGTTCCTGTTATCATACCAAGTTTCTCGCTTATGATTTCTGGATGAAGCCCTGCTGTTTTTAACTCAGCTAATATAGGACTCACTTCCGCTTCGTTAAATCCATTATTCATAAGTACAGCCACTTTACGTGTCAATACACTTTTCATGGTGTTTTCCTGACTAAGTGCAGGTGATGCCTTTGTTATATTGGATCCCCCTTTGGCAGGTGGTGTAGCACCAATTTCTTTTGCAAATGCAGTCGCCAATTCGATATCAACATTCGTAAACATATCAACAACTTGCTGCTGTACAGATTTGTTTTTTACTTTGCCCACTTCAAAGGCAAATGCTTGCTTAATATGCATTTTTTCCGGTTCACTCATACTGTTCCAAAATAACTTAGGTTGTGAAAAATGATCATTAAAACTTTCACTTCGCGCACGTATTTTACGACCTTCTACTTTTTCCTGGTAATGAACAAACCCACCTTGCTGTCCGTTAGCTGTTGATGGAGTATTTGCTGCCATGGAATTATTATGATAGGTAACTTTCCCTTCGTTAATCGTTTGCCGATTATATCCATCACGCTGGTTATTATTAAACGGACAAACTGGTCGATTAATGGGTATCTCATGAAAATTAGGTCCCCCCAAGCGAATTAGTTGGGTATCAAGATATGAAAATAATCGGCCTTGCAATAGAGGATCATTAGAAAAATCGATACCTGGAACTACATGTCCTGGGTGAAACGCTACTTGCTCTGTTTCAGCGAAAAAATTATCCACGTTTTGATCCAATGTAATCTTTCCAATAACTTTTACAGGTACATCTTCTTCAGGCCAAATTTTGGTTGAATCAAGAATATCAAAGTCGAAAGCAAATTCATCTTTCTCTTCTATAATTTGTACGCCTAATTCATATTCTGGATATTCACCGTTTTCAATAGCATCGTACAGATCTCTTCGATTGAAGTCAGGATCTTTACCTGCTATTTTTTGTGCTTCATCCCATACAAGTGAGTGAACTCCTAGTTTTGGAATCCAATGAAATTTTACAAAATGGCTTACTCCCTCTTCATTTACGAAGCGAAACGTGTGAATACCAAAACCCTGCATCATTCGAAAACTACGGGGAATTGCTCGGTCTGACATTAACCACATGACTTGATGTGCTGATTCTTGATTATTGGCAACAAAATCCCAAAAGGTATCATGCGCACCCGATGCTTGCGGCATTTCATTATGTGGTTCAGGCTTAATTGCATGCACAATATCTGGAAACTTAATTCCATCTTGAATAAAAAAAACGGGCATGTTGTTGGCAACTAGATCATAATTTCCTTCTTCAGTATAAAACTTTGTTGCAAATCCACGTACATCCCGAACTGTATCTGCTGAACCACGAGATCCCACTACTGTTGAAAAACGCACAAATACGGAGGTTTTCTTTGATGTATCCTGCAAAAATTTTGCTTTCGTGTACTGTTTCATAGATTCGTACAACTCAAACTCGCCATGAGCTGCAAAACCACGGGCATGGACCACACGTTCTGGAATCCGTTCATGATCAAAATGAGTTAATTTTTCCCTAAAGTGAAAATCCTCCATTAACGTTGGTCCTCGCTCACCTGCAGTTAAAGAAAACTCATCCTCAGAAACTTTCAATCCTTGATTTGTTGTCATTTTCTTATCTGAATCATCTACCCGATACTGCCCAAGTTGCTCATTTTTACTATTTTCGTTTACTTGATTTTCATCACTCATTGTAGGACTCCTTCCTTTTCATAGTTGTTAAATAAGTATATCTTTAGCGTACCCAAATGATATTTATCTACTATGAAAGAGAATTGCATCTGTTACGTCTCTCAGACCACGGAATTAGTTTCATGAAAAGTGGGTAAAGTGATGAAAGAATTGAACAAGTCTGGAGAAATATAGGCATCATCGTTGCTGATATTGACTATTTCAAGTAATACAACGATACCTATAGCCATGCAGTTGGCGATCAAGTTATTCAGCATTCGCTACTACATTAAACTCTTTTTTATACGATGATGATCTGATTTTTAGAAGCGTGGCGAGGAATTCACTATTTTCCTAAGAAACAGAACCTACCACGGTTGTACAGAATTGGTTGAAAAACTGCGGAATGGGTTGCTAACAGCGAAATTAGTGTAGAACATTTATCAACATTTGTATCTATTTCATATACGGCATCTTTTGGGTTATACTACTTCAAGACAACTGAATACCTATCAATTGAAATAGGATATGTAAACGCCGATCACCTATTGCTTCAATCCAAAGAACTTGGTAAAGGTAAAAACAGAGTACCTGTAAATAATGGTATCTATGAATTACCATTATTTGTTCCGTATTCCACAGACAACAAAACACGCTCAAATTTTAACAAATAATCCGCCATCATTCTCACAAGTTATGATATGATTGTCTTGCTTGTGTAAAGGAGGCGATGGTAATGCTTATAAATAAAGGAATGTTCTTTGTTTTAATCGGTGCTGCCTGTTTTGGATTTACTCCTATATTTGTAAAGCTTGGATTTAATTATGGTTATTCACTAGGTCAGTTGAATATTGTCCAAATGACTATTTCCTTTCTCATACTATGGGTAATAACACTAGCTAAACGTTCTAGTTTTCGAGGATTAACAAAGAAAAATATAGGCAAAATTTCCATAAACGGAGCATTTGTTGCCCTAACTAGTATTTTTTATTATGGGTCTATTCAATATCTTCCAGCTTCACTAGCAATCATTTTACTCTTTCAATTTGTCTGGATCGGTATTCTCTTTGAGTGGGTATTCAGTAAAATTAAACCTACAATTGCTACCTTGATAGCGATTGTTTTCATATTAACAGGCGTTTTTTTTGCATCCGATATAATAAATGGTATGGTCTCTGAGTTACCAATCATCGGAATTGTGTTCGGTTTTCTTGCAGCTTTCACTTATGCAGGGTTTATTTTTTTCAGTGGTAAAGTTGCAACAGATGTGGATCCATGGATTCGAAGTTCACTTATGGTAACGAGTTCTGTTATTTTAGTAATCCTTATCTTTATTCAGGATATCCCGAACGTCCCAAGTTTTACAGATCCGTTATGGCTTATCGCCTCAGGAGTAGCATTATTTGGTGCAGTAATTCCACCCTTATTCTTCGCAGTTGGAGCACCTTTAATTTCTGGAGGAATGTCAAATATATTAAGTTCAATCGAGTTGCCTGTGGCCATTATTTCAGCAAGCATTATTTTAGCAGAGGAAATTACGTTGCTTCAGTGGCTGGGAACATTTCTCATTATTGCAGCAATTATATTAAATGAAATTGGAGGTATGAAATATAATGGATAAAAGCGCAAGCACCCTTGCAGGCTAAGTTGCCCACGTCCTTGAAAAAGAAAAGCACTTTTTTCTGTGTGCGATGTTTTTTCAGGGAAGCTTCCCTTATCCTGTGGCTTCTTCGGCACTAGTACGTCCTTGAAAAAGGAGTTCGCTTTTTCATCGTGCGATGCGCTGTCGAATCTGGACGTGGCTTAAGCAATTAATAAATTATCCACACTCCTAATTTCATAATTTCCTAAGCTGCAAAAAACCCGCGCCAGATATAGTTGGCGTGGGTTTTTTGTGTGAATTGTTTAAACCGCTTTTTGTTTTTTAATTTGTTTGCTTCGCAGTTGTCCACATGCGGCATCAATGTCTGCTCCGTTTTCCCAGCGAACTCCACAATTTATGCCGTTCTTTTTCAACGTTTCATAAAATGCCTGGATTGTTTCTGATTCACTTCGTTGATATTGATTATGCTCATCAACAGAGTTATATGGGATTAAGTTCACATATGAAAGGTGGCGTTTATCTTTTAATAATTTTGCAAGTTGTATTGCTTCTTCTTTATGATCATTAACATCCCGTAACATAATATACTCATACGTTATACGTCGATTAACTTTTTCTAGATAATAATCAACAGAGGCCATTAGTTTTTCAATAGGAAATGCTTTGTTAATTTTCATAATACGTGATCTAAGTTCATTGTTAGGAGCATGAATGGAAATGGCTAGGTTAACTTGTGTGCCCGTATCAGCCCACTCATAAATTTTGTTTGCTAGACCACTAGTTGAAACCGTAATATGTCTTGCTCCAATACAAAGACCTTTATCATCGTTCACAACACTAATGAAGTCCATAAGATTAGTAAAGTTATCAAATGGCTCACCAATCCCCATCACAACGATGTGGCTAACACGTTCATCTTCACCACGCTGATCAAGGTGTTTTTGTACGTTCATAATTTGCTCAACAATCTCCCCGCTTGATAAGTCACGGCTCTTCTTCAACAATCCACTTGCACAAAACGTACAACCAATATTACAGCCTACCTGTGTTGTAACACAAACAGATAATCCATAATTAAATCGCATGAGAACAGTCTCGATAAGGTTTCCGTCCTGAAGCTTGAATAAGAATTTTATCGTACCATCCTTGGACTCTTGCTTAATCTCATCCTCCAGCGTATGAAGAACAAAGTGTTCTTCTAATAATTCAATGGTCTCAGCGTTCACATTCTTCATTTCGGAAAAATAGGTGACACGCTTTTTATATAGCCAATTCCATACTTGATCCACACGGAATCGCTGTTGACCATGCTCTATCAACCATGCCGTTAACTGCTCATATGTTAATCCATATATGGATGCTTTACTCATTGTGTACCCTCATTTCTATTTAAAAAACTAGGCAATCACTAGTCATATAGCGATAGCCCTCATTTTAGTAAGTTATTAAGCCAATTGTCATTACAGAACTTTCCTTGTACTATCTTACTTCATGTGAAGAGATGAGGCAAATGGTTTGTGGTGGTTGTGTTGGATAAATATACAATTTGGGTGGGTGTGGTATGGCGTTCAGTAGCGTTTAATATGGGTCCTCATAACAATACCCCCACGTGAAAGTTTCACATGAGGGTACTTTTTTAATTACATTTTTCTTTTATGGCAACACTGTTTCGCCCATTAAAAATCGGTCACATTCTCTGGCAACTTCTCTACCTTCGTTAATTGCCCAGACAATAAGGCTTTGACCACGGCGCATATCACCTGCAGCAAAAATACCTTCTACGTTTGTTGTGTACTCTCCATATTCTGCTTTAACAGTTGAACGAGTACTACGTTCGATTTCAAGTTGATCCAGCAAGTCCTGTTCTGGTCCAGTAAATCCAATTGCAATAAGTACTAAGTCAGCAGGCCAAACCTTTTCTGAACCTGGAATTTCTTCACGAATTTTGTTTCCAGATTCATCATAACGCAATTTAACATTTACCGTGTGTACTTCCTTGATATGTCCATTTTCATCGCCTACAAACTTTTTCGTCATAACAGCATAGGCCCGTGGGTCGTTTCCTAATTTACTTGCCGCCTCTTTATGCCCATATTCTACGCGATGAATAACTGGATATTGTGGCCAAGGGTTCGACTCAATGTCACGATCCTCACCCTTCTTATCGTAAATATCGAATTGTGTCAGGCTTTTACAATTGTGTCGTACAGATGTTGCGAGACAGTCAGTTCCTGTATCGCCACCACCTATCACAATGACATTCTTGTCTTGTGCAGAAATATAGTCTCCATCCTCTAAATCTGAATCAAGCAAGCTTTTCGTATTCGCATGTAAAAAGTCCATTGCATGATGAACACCTTTTAATTTGCTTCCTTCAACTTCAATATCCCGGTGTACCGTTGCACCACCACACAGAATAGTTGCATCGAATTCAGATTCTAGTCTGGAAATTGGATAATCTACTCCAACTTCGGTATTCGTAATGAATGTAATTCCTTCTTGTTCTAATAAATCCACTCGACGCTTCACTACATCATATGAAAGTTTCATTTCAGGAATACCGTAAGTCAATAAACCACCCACACGATCATTTCGTTCAAAAACGGTAACCGTGTGACCAGCTTTGTTTAGTTGTGCAGCTGCGGCAAGCCCTGCTGGACCTGATCCGACAACTGCTATTTTTTTACCTGTTCGAGTTTCAGGTAATTCTGGTACCACCCAGCCTTCATCAAAACCCTTTTCGATAATCGAACGCTCAATGGTACGAATTGCTACTGGTGGCTCGTTTATGCCTAACACACATGCTCCCTCACATGGTGCAGGACAAGCTATCCCCGTAAATTCCGGGAAGTTATTCATCTCAAGCTCACGCTCTAAAGCTTCTTTCCACTTTCCCTCGTATACAAGGTGGTTCCATTCAGGAATAAGATGATACACGGGGCACCCTGTTGTTACCCCGTTAATTTCCATCCCTGTATGACATGTGGGAACACCACAGTCCATGCAGCGTGCACCTTGATTTTGTAGCTCTTGCTCCGACATAGGAGCAGTATAATCATTCCAGTCATTCGTTCGCTCCGCGGGATCGCGTTCACGTTGTGCCTGGCGTTCATATTCCATAAATCCAGTTTGTTTTCCCATCAAAGGCCCCCTTAATAAGAATTGTCAACTGACAAATCAACTATTTTAAAACTGTTTCTATACCTACTTTAGATGTTTTTTTTACTATCGTTGCTTGCTTATCCTTGCTATCTTTACTCCCTGAATTACTTTCTTCAAAAGCTGTCATTTCTGCGTCGAACTTACTTAATCCACTATCCTTTAGCGCCTGGATACGATCATTCATCTTCAGGTATGCTTTAGGAATTACACGTACAAATTTTTCTGCATATTTTTCCCAATATGCTAAAATTCGTTCCGCATGTGTACTGTTTGTATATTGGGCGTGTTTTTGAATCATTTGATAAACCTTATCCATCTCAGCCTGCTCTGATAACTGATCCACATGGACAAGTTCAGGATTTACCTTTTCACGAAAACTTGAATCTTCATCGTACACATAGGCAACCCCACCAGACATACCTGCAGCAAAGTTACGACCAGTTGATCCGAGAACGACTACCGCTCCACCTGTCATATATTCACAGCCATGATCGCCAACACCTTCAACGACAACTTCAGCACCACTATTACGGACACAGAAGCGTTCTCCAGCAATTCCACGAATGTATGCTTCACCATCGGATGCTCCATATAATGCAACATTACCAATAATAATATTTTTCTCTGGTTCAAAAGTAGCTACTGGATCTGGTTGGACAATAATCTTACCACCTGATAATCCTTTTCCAACAAAGTCATTGGCATCACCAACAAGTCTTAATGTCATACCTTTTGGAATATACCCACCAAAACTTTGACCTGCTGAACCATTAAATGTCAGTTTAATAGTATCCTCTGGAAGACCTTTCTCTCCATAGCGCTTCGTAATCTCACTTCCGAGGAGTGTTCCAGTTACACGGTGAATATTTCGAATTGCCGTTGTAAATTGAACAGGTTTTTGATCATCCAAAGCGGGTTGGCAATTGGGAATCAGTTCTTGATAATCAAGTGATTTATCTATTCCATGATCTTGTTTAACTGTTGCATAACGGCCAACTTTTGCTGGTAGATCAGGCTGATGCAGTAGCGTAGAAAGATCCAGGTCCTTGGCCTTCCAATGTTCAATACCACTGTTAACCTTCATTATATCTGTACGGCCAATCATTTCATTGATCGTTCTAAACCCTAGCTCAGCCATTAGTTCGCGCGTTTCTTGTGCAATAAATCGCATGAAATTCGCTACATGATCGGCATCACCAGAGAATTTTTTACGTAGTTCAGGATTTTGAGTTGCTACCCCAACAGGACATGTATCCAAATGACAGACACGCATCATGACACAGCCTAATACAACAAGTGGGGCAGTCGAAAATCCGTACTCCTCTGCACCTAGTAATGTAGCAACAACTACATCACGACCCGTCATCATTTTACCATCGGTTTCAACCGCAATTCGATCACGTAAGCCATTCAACAGAAGGGTCTGATGTGTTTCAGCTAGACCTATCTCCCATGGTAATCCAGTATGTTTAATACTCGTATTGGGAGCGGCACCTGTTCCGCCGTCATAACCACTAATCAACACGTGATCAGCACGACCTTTTGCCACACCTGCAGCAATTGTTCCAACTCCTACTGCAGATACGAGCTTTACACTTATACGTGCATCAGGATTGGTATTCTTCAGGTTATGAATCAATTCAGCTAAGTCCTCAATCGAATAAATATCATGATGTGGAGGTGGTGAGATTAACTCAACACCAGGAGTTGATCCTCGTACCTCGGCAATCCAAGGATATACCTTTTTACCTGGTAAATGCCCACCTTCACCTGGTTTTGCACCTTGAGCCACTTTAATTTGAATTTCATCCGCATTAACGAGGTAGTGACTTGTTACACCAAATCTCCCTGATGCAACCTGTTTAATCGAACTCCTTCTGTAATCGCCATTTTCATCTGGTGTAAAACGTTCAGGTGATTCTCCACCCTCACCTGAGTTACTTTTACCACCAATTCGGTTCATAGCAATCGCAAGTGCCTCATGAGCTTCTTGGCTAATAGCACCGTATGACATAGCACCCGTTTTAAAGCGAGCACAGATCTCTTCAACAGATTCTACCTCTTCAATTGGCACCGATTTCTGTTCTTTGAATGCTAAAAATCCACGCAAAGATTGCAGGTTGTTCGTTTCATCGGTTAGTAACTTCGAGTAGGTTTTGAATAGATCATAATCATTGGTCCGGCATGCATGTTGAAGGGTATGAATCGTTCTTGGATTATATTGATGGTCCTCACCATTTTCACGATATTGGAATTCATCACCAGCATCTAATGTGTGATTGGATCCACGACCTTCCTTGAAAGCACGTTCATGACGCATGAGTACCTCTTTTTCAATGATATCCATGCCTATGCCACCAAGTCGTGATGCTGTACGGGTAAAGTATTTATCGATTACATCATTTTGTATTCCAACTGCTTCGAAAATTTGTGCACCACGATAACTCTGTATCGTCGAAATTCCCATTTTCGATAATATTTTGATGATTCCATCGGTAACAGAACCAATATATTTTTCAATTGCTTGTTCGTTTGAAACAGCTTCAATTTCGTTTTCTTCGACCAATTCACTAATGGAATCGAACGCCAAATATGGATTAATACCTTCAGCACCATACCCCAATAGAGTTGCAAAGTGATGCACTTCTCTTGGTTCACCAGACTCAACTAACAGACTAACCTTCGTACGTTCCCCTGCTCGAATTAAATGATGGTGTAGTCCTGAAACAGCTAAAAGCGCTGGGATCGCTGCCTTACCTTTCGAAACACCACGATCTGATAAAATAAGCAATGTCGAACCAGATTCCACTGCCTCATCTGCTTTTTTAAAGGTTTCCTCTAATGCTTGTTCCATATTATTTGGCCCCTCAACTGCATTAAAAAGGGTTGATATTGTAGTTGTATGAAACCCTTCTAACTGCTGTTGACGAAGTTTTTCCAACTGCTGATTTGTTAATATTGGTGTTTTTAATTTAATATGTCTACAACTTTCTGGACCAGGATTTACTAGATTCCCCTCTGCTCCAATAGTTGTTTCCACCATTGTAATCAACTGTTCCCTAATTGCATCGATTGCAGGATTCGTCACCTGTGCAAAAAGTTGCTTAAAATAGTTGTACAATAGCTGTGGTTTTTTCGATAGTACAGCAAGTGGTGAATCATATCCCATCGAACCAATAGGGTCTTTGCCGTCCATTACTAGTGGCTTTATAATTTTATTTAATTCTTCCCTCGTATAGCCAAACACTAGTTGTTGGTTTAATAGCAATTCATTTCGATAGGCTGGTTGCTTCTCAACGACTTCTGGAATATCATCCAGATTTGTCATGTTCGAAAGCCACTCTTTATATGGGTGCTCGGAAGCAATTTGCATCTTTATGTCCTCATCAGGAATAATAATTCCTTTATCTAAATCCACAAGTAGCATTTTCCCTGGCTGTAAACGGTCTTTATACAAAATATCATCTGCAAAAATATCTAGTGCACCTACCTCAGAACCAAGTACAATCATGCCACTTTTCGTAACATAATATCGCGCTGGTCTAAGGCCATTACGGTCAAGGCAGGCACCAATTTGATTACCATCTGTAAACACTAGTGCTGCCGGACCATCCCACGGTTCCATTAATGTACTATGATATTCATAGAAATCACGCTTCTCTTCTTTAATTGTGGAATCATTTGCCCATGGTTCCGGTACCATCATCATGGCAGTATGTGCTAATGACCGTCCAGAAAGATGCAGGAATTCAAACGTATTATCAAATATAGACGAATCACTACCATCTGCATCAATGACCGGTAAGACCTTTTCCAAGTCTTCTTCACTAAAATAGTCAGAATCACAAAGTTGTTCACGAGCCCGCATCCAATTAACATTTCCACGTAATGTATTAAATTCACCGTTATGAATGGAGTAGCGATTTGGGTGTGATCGCTTCCAGCTTGGGAAGGTGTTCGTACTAAAGCGTGAATGTACAAGTGCTAGCGCGGATTTAAAATCAGGGTGGTTCAAATCAATGTAGAAGGAATCTAATTGTTCTGGTATAAGCATTCCTTTATATACTATGGTACGGGTCGATAAACTACTTATATAGATGTCATCATATTCAGGCTTATCTGCTACAGCCTGCTCAATACGTTTTCGAATAACATATAGCTTCCGTTCGAAGGCCATTTGGTCTTTCAGGTCTTCGGATTTCTGTATAAACACCTGACGGATCGTTGGCATACTTTTCGCTGCTACCTTTCCAATAAATGATCCATTTATCGGTACAGGACGCCAGCCGAGATGCGTTTGCCCTTCTTCGCGAATAATCTGTTCAATGATACGTTTACTATCAATTCGTGTTTTATGATCCTCTGGAAGAAAAACCATGCCAATTCCATATTCGCCCTCATTCGGGAGATGGATGTCTTCCTTAGCACATTGCTTTTGGAAAAAACGATCTGGAATTTGCATAAGTATTCCAGCTCCATCGCCAGTACTCGTGTCAGCAGATTGACCACCACGGTGCTCGAGATTACATAGAATATTAATAGCATTTTGAACAATGTTATGTGTTTTTTTGCCGTTTATATTTGCTATCATCCCAATTCCGCATGCTTCATGTTCAAAGTCCGGATGATATAAACCCTGCACTTCAGGGTACTCCCTTCTTGTCATCACAACAACTCCTCTCTTGTATAAGCGTGAAAAATAACTTTATATAAGCATTTTATTCACGCAGTTCTTTCCCTATATAGTTTAGTGAAATTCTATTATATCATAAATGTAGTGTTAACATAAAATTCTGATAAGTCATTTTCATGTAATTTAACTAAATTTAATCAAATGAAAACGTTGTCATTTAGGTGTTCTTTATTTTTTTATACAGCTATAATGTATATCATGATAGGATTTTGGAAGTCTGACTAGTAATTTTAGCAAAAAAAATTATATTTTTTTAAAAAGCGGGCTATTTTCTAGCAATTTAGTTCCAAATTTTTAATAATATGTAAGAAAAAACTAGTTATTATTCTGGACATGTTACATTAAAAAACTACCCCAAATTGATATCATTTGGGGTAGTTGATTTTTTCACAATTACTTACCTGGAACTAATGGTCATAATCCGCTTCATTATTAAAAGGATAAAGTTTAAGTTCTTTTGCTTTTTCTGCATGGTCGGTTAGGATCTCATTTAGAAGCTGTTCGGTATCTTTATCCGTACTATCGATTCCCAATTCTTCAGCAGTCTGTGCAATTTTCTTTTCGTGGATTGCTTGTACGATATCACTGATTTCTTTACCTTCTGTATCAATTCCCAATTGCTTTGCACCTTTTTTAAGATAGGTTTCCATTACTTCTTGTTTGATGGTTTCAAAATCTTTACCTTCTGTTTCAATACCTAATCTTTCAGCTCGTTGTTTGATTTTTGTCTCATACACTTCTTTAGCCAGTTCTTCAGGTTCCTTTCCTTTTGTTTTAATGCCCATCTCTTTTGCTTTCTTCACTACTTTAGCATGATGCACTTCATTAGCTAACTCTTTTAAGTCTTTTCCTTTTGTTTTAATACCTAATTCTTCTGCTGCTTGTTTTATCTTGGCTTCACGAACTTCTTTTGCTAATTCCTCAAGATTTTTTCCTTCTGTATCAATTCCCAGTTCCCTAGCCTGCATCTTTATGTAAGCCTCATGATTATATAAATCTACATGCCCTTTTCTATCCTTCATAACATCCATATATTCCACTTTTTCGTCGTCTAGCGCTTCTACTACCGCTGGAACTTGCCAAGTAATTCCTAAAAACATAACGGTACTAAATACGATAAGCAAACAATTCTTCATGTTAACCATCCTCCTATTTTTGAGATATGTATTTTTATCACATTTCATAGGGTTTCCAAACAACGTAAAAAAATGAATACTATTTTGTAAGCTAAAAAATTGGACTAACACGTATAAAAGTCGTATCATTTCTTACTACAGAAATACCTAAGGAGTGAATAAAATGACGACCGCGAAAACATTTAACCATATACCTTTATCCGTCTTAGACCTTGCCCCTGTTGTGGAAGGTGGAAAACCGGAACAATCGTTTAAAAATAGTGTTGACTTGGCCCAACATGTTGAAAAATTAGGGTTTCACCGCTATTGGTTTGCGGAGCACCACAACATGCCTGGCATAGCCAGTTCTGCAACTTCTGTGATCATAGGACATATTGCTGGTGCCACTAACCAAATGCGTATCGGTGCAGGCGGTATTATGCTTCCTAACCATGCCACATTAGCTATTGCCGAGCAATTTGGAACATTGGAAACCATGTATCCTGGCCGTATTGACCTTGGTTTAGGTCGGGCACCCGGAAGTGACCAAGCTGCTGCACACGCATTACGACGCACGTTGAACATGCGTGTCGAGGATTTCCCAATGCAAGTAGATGAACTGCAATCGTATTTTGAGGGAACTGCTAGTGTTCGAGCTGTGCCAGGAGAAGGTCTTGATATTCCAATATGGCTTTTAGGATCAAGTGGATTTAGCGCACAACTTGCTGCCAAAAAAGGATTACCATTTTCATTCGCCAGTCACTTTGCGCCAGACTATACAATTCCAGCACTGAATCTGTACCGTGATAACTTTAAAGCTGACGTACTCGATAAACCATATGCGATGGTCGGAGTAAACGTTATTGCAGCAGATACAGACGAAAAAGCCGAGTGGCTAGCGACGTCTCAACAACAACAATTTTTAAGTATTCGACGAGGACAGCCGACTAAACTGCAACCACCAATTGATAGCCTTGATGAGGTTTGGTCCCCAATGGAACGTGCTACTGTTGAACAATCACTTAGCTCACGTTCAACGATTGTTGGTGGACCAGAAAAAGTCAAAAAGGGACTTGAAGATTTCTTAAACGAAACACAAGCAGATGAAATGATTATTAACTCACAAATTTATAATCATGAAGATCGAGTCAGGTCGTATGAGATTGTGGCTGAATTGTTTAATTAGAACACATACTTAAATCCCCCCGAATTAGATCGAGGGGATTTGTTTTTATCTTGCATCTTTTTCAAGTAATTTTTTAATATCCTGTAACTCCTGCTGTACTTCTGCTAATTTTTTATCCGTCGAAGAAGGCTCTTTCTCTTCGTCATCCGCTTCTTCCACATTATTCACGATAACACCAATTAATAAGTTAAAAATAACAAACGTACCAATTAGAATAAAGCTTATAAAGAACCACCATGATGTTGGGTCTTTTGCTAGTATCGGTCGCATAAGACCACTTGCCCAAGACTCTAATGTTACAACCTGGAATAACGTTATCAACGACTCATGTAGCGTACCAAAGTATTCAGGCGCAATGGAACCATACAGCATCGTACCAATTACCCCATAAATATAAAAGAAAATACCAAGCAGTAACATAATGGTTCCCATCGATGGAATCGTTAATAATAAAGCGTTCACGATTCGACGAAGTGAGGGAATAATCGAGATAGCACGTAGTACACGCAAAACCCTTAGCACCCTTAGCACCGTAACATAATGGGCTCCTACTAAGATATGTCCACTTGCCACAATTAAAAAGTCAAATATACTCCACGGATCACGAAAAAAGGAGCCAATTGACTTACTCCCAATGAGTCTAATCACAATCTCTATGGTAAAAATCCAAAGTAATAACTGATCAACGATAGTTATCCAATCGGAAAAATTATGTTTAAAATATGAATAAGTTTCTAATCCTACTAAAATAGCATTTATGATAATTAAACCAATTATTGCATTCATAAATAAAGGATGTTCTGAGATTCGAGCGCATTTTTTTCTAAGTCTGTTCATGTGTTATTCTATCCTCCTCCCCCATTTATTTTACTTTTTTCAAACGGATCTGTCATTATTTTTGTAGTCTGTTTTCGTACGCATTGTTACTTTTTCATCTTCATTGTTGATGTAAACTGCGACGTAACTTTAGGCTTATTTCTAAGAACGCGTGCTATTGCCGCCGTCTGGGATCGCTACGGGCGGATGCTTTCCGCGGGCACGGCTTCAGCCTCCGAAGCGGAAAACCACCGCTTCGGTGTCTTCAGACACGTGCTGTTCCCGCAGGAGTCACCGCCCTCCGCTCACCCTGACTGGTAAGGGGTTTTATTAATACTAATACATTCCCACGACAGTAACAGAAATAACAGCGAAGGAAATACACGTAGACTCCTTGAAAATACAAACCGATTTTCTGCGTGCGATGTCTAGCTATGTAGCTTTCCTTATCCTGTGGGAGCAGATGCCTAGGAGGCTGTCCAATGGAATAATTTCTGTGAATATATATGCATTCACACTGAATTATTAATGTATAATCCACCATATTTTGAATAAATATTCGGCAATTTCACTTCGTCGGACAGCCTCCTAGCCTGAGACCCCGCAGAGTGTTAGCTCGAGGAGGATCATCAGCCGCCCACGGGTAGAAGACACTGCGCAGTGAAACGAAGCAGATGTCGCACTTGTACCCGGATGGGTGAAAGCGAAGTGTATTTCCGTAGCGATAGGTTAACCGTCACATCAAGTTATGTCGTATTATATATCTATTCTCTCAAAAGCAACAACATCTACGAAAAAGCCATTTTTGAAATGACCATTTAAAAAAGCTGATTAGGAATTATTCCCAATCAGCTTTCATATTTGTATTAAATCGATAGTTGAATACGATTACCGGATGGATCCTCTGTAATGAATGCCCCATGCTCTTCTTGAACCTCATAACCAAGTGTTCTTAATTGTTCTACTACTTCTCCACGAGATTTTTCATTCGGATATACAAGCGAAAACACTTTTAAACCAACGCCATTTTTCGGTGCTGCAGGCGCACCAACGCCAGCCCAAGTATTTAAACCTATATGATGATGATAACTACCAGTGGACATGAAGAGTGCTTGTTGGCCAAAACGACATACAGTGTCAAAGCCGAGTCCCTTACTATAAAATTCCTCTGTTTTTTGTAATTCAGATACATGCAAATGAATATGTCCCATTACTGTACCAGTCGGAAGGCCACTCCATGTCTCGCCCTCGGCCTCTGCGAGAATACTTTTAGCTTCAATTGGATCGACCGTCATTTCTACTTGACCATGATTCCAATTCCAGTCGGATGAGTGACGGTCGATATAGATTTCTATTCCATTCCCATCTGGGTCACTTAAATAAAGTGCCTCACTAACCAAATGGTCTGATGATCCTAATGGCTGGTTAAGCGCAATAAAATGCTTTAACACTTTTCCTAACTCCACACGGCTTGGCAGTAAGATCGCATAATGATACAACCCCGTCGTATTACCTTGTTTTGCCATCACATTTTCTGGTTGAACGATTGTTAGTAAAGCTGTTTTCCCATCAGCAGATAGTACTGCTTGATGCTCTGTTTGTTCGAGTAATTGAAACCCAATTACTTCTTTATAAAACTTCAGTGACCGTGCTAAGTCTTTTACTTTTAATTCCACATGACCTACATACGTATTCGGTTCACGAAAAAACTTCTGTTCCATATGGCTCCATTCCCTCCCTGGTGATTGTATTTTAAATGATTATAATTCCATTTAATAATGAAGTTACTTAATATAAGTAATGTATACTAAAATAACAGTTTGTGTCAAGGATGATACCTGGTCAAATACTGATAAACTGCTGAAATTCGCTGATAAGAAGAACCGATTAGTCATAGCCTTTGCTCAAATCAACACGATTCAAAGAGAATTGAATCTAAAAAGCTGACTAAAAAACTAGTCAGCTTTAATTATATTAACCATTAATGCGTCCGGCTATATCTACTACGCGTTTAGCTTGATGCTTCACGGCACCCTCTACATCCTCGACCATGTTTCCATCCTGATCGACAGAGACGCTTGTACCATAAGGATTACCACCAGCACCAAATAAAACTGGATCCGTATATGCTGGATTTGCGATGATAGCACCCCAGTGCATCATGGATGTATATAAAGCAAGAAGTGTAGCCTCTTGTCCACCATGTGGATTTTGTGCCGAGGTCATACCACTAACTACTTTGTTAACAGTTTTACCATTTGCCCACAGACCACCTTGTGTATCAAGGAATTGCTTCATTTGAGCTGGGAGATTACCAAATCGGGTTGGCATACTGAATATGATTGCATCTGCCCATTCAATATCGTCTGAAGATGCTTCTGGGACATCCTGTGTTGCTTCATAATGAGCTTTCCAAGCTGGATTCGATTCAATAGCCTCTTTTGGTGCAAGTTCAGGTACTTTTACAAGTTTAACCTCTGCTCCAGCTTCTTTTGCACTCGCTTCTGCCCACTGTGCTAATTGATAGTTTGTGCCTGATGAGCTGTAATAAATTACTGCTAATTTTACGTTTGCCATGTTGTTAGTCTCCTTTGTAGATGGTTTTCCAAATAATTTTTCTAAAAATCCCATGTTATTCTATTTCTCCTCATGCATATATTTTGCTACTAGTATGGTTTATAATACACTCCTTTATTAGTTTTTTTAGTAGATAGGAAAGTATAGAAACTTTCTTATCTACATAAGTGCAACTAAGGCTTTCGCATTATGGCTTGGCGATAAGCCAAGTTTTCTAATGTTGAACAAAAAAGCAAAGGATACTTGTATTAATCAAGTAACTTACTTTATGTAACTAATATACCTGATTTCAATACTTCTGTCAAATAACTAACTTACTAAACATAACTAATACTTATAATCCTCCCTTTTATCTATGTATAACGTTCCATCTGTCTGTAGTTCACCATAGAAAACATCAGCTACATTCTGTATTCCTGCTTGTCTTAAATGTTTCATTACCCACACCTCATCTAAATCTAATTGGTCAAGATTATCCATATCGATATTCCCATCATTGATAATGACTGTTGGTAAGGGGTACATGTCTGTTTTTATCTTTTCTAACCTCATATCACTTTTGGTTATCGTTTTCTTGTTGTCTTTTTTCAAAATCGATACTTTGCCATCCGTCTCCAGGATTGCATAGTCTACATCGCTCACTGAAAACACATTTTTTTCCCTGAGCATAACCCTTAAATCATTAATATCTAATCTCGCCTTCCTTAACTCCTTTTCCATGATTTTTCCATCCTTAATAACTATCACTGGCTGTCCATTAACTATTCTCCTTACATTCTTGCCAGCTTTAATATCAACAAATCCCATTACAATGGTTAAAAGAGCCCATAATGAAAGAGCAAGTATACCTTGGGAAATATTCAAGTTTCCATTAACGGCAAGATTTGCAGCAATAGATCCAATTGCTATGCCTGATGCAAAATTGAAAAAGGTAAGCTGCCTCAGTTCTTTCCTGCCAATTATCCGTGTCATCAGTAACAATACAAAAAATGACGACGCTACTCGAATAATGATTTCTATAAAACTCATGAATATAGCCCCTATCTATAGTGTGTTGTTTATAGTTTGGTCATAGGAACGTCCCTTATCCATTATTTTTATGCACATATACCTTGAACAACTTATATTCTGTACTATAAAACAAGATGAGGTGTTCCATCATGAATAACCCTATTATAGAAGGGAAATCGTTGGACAACGGTTTAATGGTTTTTATTGATTTAAACCGTTATCCGGTGCAATATGTAACCATCTTCATTGATAATCAACTAATGGGAAACTTTTATCCTGCTTCTCAATTTTACTTGCCAACTAGTCGTGGTCGTCTCATAACAATAATATCTACATTAATTGATGGCTCCCAGAAACCTACAACTTTTTCTTTGCGTCCGGATCAAGTACATCGTGCCCAAGATTACATGCCAGGTGATATCCTAGTTGCCAGTGATAACTACGGGGATATTCTGCCACCTGGCTATATGGGACACTCTGCATTGGTAGTCGATGAGAACCATATTATTGAAGCAGTCACTTCTAAACCACAAGTTCGTAAGGTCAAAATAGATAATTTTCTGTCTGTCCATCCTATTCATGCTCACTATCGCAGCAAGGATATAGAAATAGGCGAGCAGGCAGCTGCATTTGCTAAAGACTATCTATCCGAATATAATAAACAGCTGGATAATGGGGAGAAAATTACTCCGTTCTCCTTCAATCACACTATTCCACTAGAAGATCTTTCAAGTGGTTTGTATTGTTCAAAGCTTGTCTGGCATAGTTATTACCAGGGTGCCGACATACTTTTTGAGAATGATTTCTACCTTTTTGCACCAGAGGATTTAGCCACAAACTTACAATATGACGACCGCTTCGAGCTAATTTATCAACATCCGGAGTTTGGATTTAATATTAATTTATAAAGAAAATACCGTGCCTATTTGTGGCACGGTATTTCTTTTCTATTTATTAAAAGTTTAAGCATTTATGATGTTTTGAATGATTTTTAACACATTGTCGATATCCTCTTTTGTAACACCGTTGTTTGTTACAAACCTGATTGTATCCGCTCCGAAAGCTCCAGCTAGTACTCCATTCTCCTTCAATTCAGATACAAATTGATCTGTTGTCATGTGGGTACCCGCTATGTTTACTATAATAATGTTGGTTTCCACAACGCTTTCGAGTGTTAAACCATTAATAGTTGAAAACCCATCAGCTAACACTTTCGCGTTTTCATGATCTTCTGTTAAACGTTCTACATTTTCCTGAAGGGCCAACAGACCAGGAGCAGCTAGGACCCCTGACTGCCTTAACCCTCCACCGAGGCGCTTTCGCCATTTACGAGCTCTTGCAATAAATTCAGCTGAGCCAGCAATAATAGATCCCACTGGGGCACCAAGCCCTTTAGACAAACAGAATTGCACCGTATCTACATATTCAGCATACTTTTTAACAGGAATACCTGTGGCAACTGATGCGTTAAATAGCCGTGCACCATCTAAGTGAACAGGGACGTGGTGTTTTTGGGCAATGTGATAAATTTCTTTCATATTTTCAAGCGGTATCACTGCTCCTCCTGCTTTATTATGCGTGTTCTCCAAGCAGATGAGCCCTGTTTCTGGAAAATGGATATCATCTTCCCGAATAGCCGCTTCTACATCTTCTGGTTTCATGACCCCACGTTCTCCCTGGATCACTCTCGTTTGCACCCCAGCGAAGGCTGAAATAGCTGCACCTTCATAAAGGAATATATGTGCATTGGATTCCAAAATAACTTCATCACTAGGTTTGCATTGCACTAACGCAGCAATTTGGTTCCCTTGGGTTCCACTTGTTACAAACAGTGCTTTTTCCTTGCCTAGCATTTCTGCTGCTCTTTCTTCTAATTTATTTACTGTTGGATCTTCTTCGTAAACGTCATCCCCAACTTCAGCATCATACATGGCTTTTCTCATCTTTTCACTTGGTTTTGTGACCGTATCGCTACGTAAATCTATCATATGTATCCTCCCCTTTATTTCTTTTTACCATCCATTATACACCTAATCATTCATTGAAAATGGAAAATCACACTACTTATTTTTGCCAATTTCAGCTGAGATAATTTTAACGTACTTCCGAAAGAAGTCTCCATCTTCAAGTGTGTGAAGGGCGTAGCCCAACGGTAAGGGGGAGATGAATTTCGGTTGGGCGACAGCCCAAAGGCTTTTTCTTTTGCTTTTTTTGTCCAGTATGGTATAATCAGTATTATAAAGTATAAGGATTGATATAACAATGAAATTAGACAGCAATAATCATTCAGTATTCTTGATGTATTACCATCTTGTGTTAGTCGTGAAATATCGAAGGAAAGTAA
>NZ_JBHTKJ010000032.1:0-45500 GCF_042675965.1 Virgibacillus byunsanensis
TGTCAAGCAGGATTCGCACCTGCTAAATTACACGACCTATGCTCGGTCGCTCCGAAAGCCTTAGTTGTACTTATGTAGATAAGAAAGTTTTATACTTTCCTATCTACGAACAAAAGCGCAAACGTCCTTACAGGCTAAGTTCGCCACATCCTTGAAAAAGAAGTTCACTTTTTCTTCGCGATGTTACGCTGTCGTAGCAATCCTTCCTAATGCAATAAAAAAGCCCTGATCACAAAGGCTATTGCCAGTAATCAGGGCTTTTCCTATTACGCTTTACTCGAACCCAAGTTCTTCTTTGGGGTACTTTTTTCCTTTTGACCATTTTTATCCGTATTTTTGGAGTCACTATTTGTTAGATGATGCAGTATAAGCAACTGATATGTGTTACATGCTAGTAACGGAATAATCATCAACCACGCATAGTCTGTCCCCTCTGTTCTTAGCCCTGGCACCCATTCAATAGTTGTTATGACTACCATTAAGAATAATGCTGGTACAAACGCACTTTGATTTGTCTGTTTCGCTTTTATTTTGGCGATTACCCAACCATACAGAAGAATAGATGCTGACATGAGTATATACCAAAAAATGGAAACCTCTCCTTCAGTTGCTTTATATGGAAAAAATACTAGATCAAAAACAACAAATGCAACTAGCAGAATTTGTACTGTTGGCCAAAATGAACGAAAGATCCCTAACCCAAACTGATTCACATATAGATATGCAAAAAAACCAGTTTGACTAATAATGCTTGCTAGTAATCCAAAACCTACATAAAACAACAATAATCCCAGTAACTCCATAAAATTAAATGGACTTACATTTTCAACATAAAGTTCTGTATTTACAAAAAAGCTTGTTACAAGCCCTGTTATTCCACCTACCAATAATGTCTTCAAAAATAACCCTACCAACTTACGACTGTTCAATCGAATTCCTCCTGCCAATACAACTATGTAATCTTACTTTGCATTTTATTTCACAATTCATTCCCCAAGATATTTTATCATGAAATCAAACTTTTTTCCTTCATGAAGTGAATATTTTTTTATCGCAACACTCATATTAATCATGAGAGAAAGGAGGTTTTCCAAATGCATCGTAAGATTTTTATTACGCTTGTTGGAATACTCATTATACTAGTGAGCGCTTGTAATGGAGAGGGGACCTCCGGTAAAGAAGGAGAATACGATACAACCAAAAAAATGGTTGTTGATATATTGCAAACAGAAGAGGGAAAAAAAGCCTTAAAGGAAATACTGGCTGATGAAAAATTAAAACAAGAGTTAGTGATAAATTCTGATGTTGTTAAAGAATCCGTAAACAGCGTACTCGTTTCTGAAAAAGGGAAAGAAATGTGGAAAAAAATGTTTGAAGATCCCGAATTTGTTAAAACTTATGCAGAATCCATGTCTGATGAGCAAAAAAAACTAATGAAGGATCTATTAAAGGATTCTGAATACCAGAAACAAATGCTCGAATTGTTGCAAAATCCAGAAATTACAGATCAAATGTTAAGCGTTTTGAAAGGCCAACAGTTCCGGGCCCATTTAGAAGAAACGATTCAACAAACCTTAGAATCACCACTATTCCAAGCCAAAATACAAGAGATATTATTGAAAGCTGCAGAAAAACAAGGTGGCGGTGGTGGACAACAAGGTGGAGGATCCGGCGAGGGTGAATCCGGTGGCGGTGATTCTGGCGGTTCCGGTGGTGGCGGAGGCTCAAGCTAATGACTCGACTTATCACTAGATGAACAATTGAATTAACATTTGTAAAAAATATAGAGCACACTAACTGGGTGTGCTTTTTTGTTTATAGTAAAGAAGGTTTGGATCATCTGATCCAAACCTTCTTATAGATTTCAACAAGTACATTTATTCTTCGACTTTAGCTATTACTTTAGCCGCTATCTTATGATATTCTTTTCCGATCGGATGGTCTTGTTGATAGATGGAAGGAGCAAATACATCCTCTTCCTCAAATGGCTGTTGTAATGGCAGATGACCGAGAACTTTTGTTTGTAACACTTCTGCAAGTTTCTCTCCTCCACCTTGACCAAATACATATTCCTTTTCTCCAGTCGCTTTACTTTCAAAATAAGCCATGTTTTCAACTACACCTAAGATTTCATGCTCTGTTTTAATTGCCATCTGTCCAGCTCGTGCCGCTACAAATGCTGCTGTTGGATGTGGTGTTGTTACAATTATCTCTTTACATGTCGGTAACATTTCGTGAACATCCATTGCGATATCACCTGTTCCTGGTGGTAAATCCAGCAATAAGTAATCTAGGTCTCCCCATTCGACTTCCTTAAAAAAGCTGGTAAGCATTTTACCCAGCATTGGACCACGCCAAATAATTGGTGAATTATCTTCAACGAAAAAACCCATTGAAATAACTTTTACTCCAAAGCGTTCAACAGGAATTATTTTTTCACCACGAACTGCTGGGCGTTCTTCAACCCCCATCATGTCTGGAACACTAAATCCGTATATATCTGCATCAATAATCCCTACTTTTTTGCCTATACGCATTAAAGACATAGCTAAATTTACGGTTACAGTGGATTTTCCTACTCCACCCTTACCACTTGCTACAGCTATAAAATGCGGTTGTTTACTCCCACCCATCAACGTTTTTTCTTTTTCATCTTCCATAGATGGTTGGAACTTTTGAATTACTTCATCAGGTAGTTGTTCAAAGCGCAGCCCTACTGTATTAGCACCATTTTTCTTTAAAATGCCAACTAGCTCTTGTTGTAGTTGCATTTGTTCACCAGTGTTTGTTTTTCCAATGCCAATTTTTACACTGACATGTTTTTTCTCTTCTTTAATGGTTACTTCCTTTACGCCGCCAGTTTCTTCTAACGTTCTATGTAAAAATGGATCCTTAACAGGATTTAATAGTTGTACAACTTCTTCTTTTGTTAACACAATGCGTCACCATCCCTTTTCTAGCATCTGAGTAGTATTAGATAACTTCAGACTAACTCTACCTTAATCATATCCAACGCTAGTATAACATAAATCACGTAAAATCTAAGTGATATGAATCATGGGATGGTTTCTAATGATTTCACTTGCCTAATCAGACTCTTCTATTTCTTCTGTAGCATAGCGTAATATCCCTTCATAAATACTGCCTGCCATCTTTTGCTGATAGGAATCTTTCTTTAAGTGCTCACGTTCGTGTTCATTAGATAAAAACCCAATTTCTACTAATGCTCCAGGAACTTCTGCTTGCTTTAAAAGATAGATACCATTAATGGCTAATGCAACACGATCTGTGTTTTCCAAATTACGGATGATTTCAGATTGAACCATCTTTGCTAAATGCTTACTCTCATCATGTTTTGAATAGTAAAATGTCTGTGCACCGCTCCATTTACCTGAAGGGAGTGCATTTAAATGAATAGTTAGGAAAAAATCAGCTTTTTTATCATGAATAAAGTCTAGCCGTCTACGAATATCCTCTGCTTTTCTACGTGCTAAACCCTTTGTTTCTTCATCAGCTAAATCCTCATCCTTTTCACGCGTTAAATATACAAGTGCACCTGCTTGTTGCAAGTAATCTTGCAGCTTCTTTGCCACTTCCAATGAAATTTCCTTTTCTAATGTTTGGTCTTTTCCAACAGCCCCGCCGTCTGGGCCACCATGGCCTGGATCAAGTACAATCGTTTTCCCGGAAAGGGGTAATGACCATGTCTGCCATGTTGTCTCTACTTTTTGAATAGGAAATTGTATAAGAAAAGCTAAAATAATAATACCTATTACCCAAGTTACAACCCCGCCTACTCGCCCCATATCATTCTCTCCTTATCTCATTACTCTCATTATTCTATGGGACAAGATATTGGATTATGACTTAAACTGTATTTATCGTATATGCATTTCAAGTTAACGGGATAGAATCCCTATTACAAATTGTTTTTTCCAACTTATATTTTCAAATTCAGTTAATTTCCTCCATTTAATTTGCTTCCAATTCAATGGTGTTATAAACGTTGAACCAGATTTGAATTTTTCTTGATTAGGCACAGCCAGCCATTCATCTGGCTCAGCGCCTCTTGTAACCTCCCAAATATTATTCATCTGAATCCCAGTCTGAATTTCCTGGTTAATAAGTTTACCCTTATTCGTCATTATCCATAATTCACCGTTGCTTATATGTTCATTAAGTACAGCAGTCGCATCATTCGATTCCTTCATTATAATCTCAATTGTTGCATGATACCCAGGTAATAATTCTTCCGTATCTATTTCTTCAGTGAATGCTACGTTAAAGGGATAGACACTTGAACTTTTAATTGGAGTGGCCTTCGGTGTATCGCTAATATTTTCTATCGAACCTTGAAGTACTACTTCCTTCTCTAGAAACGTCACTTCTACAGGCATATCCTGTTCAACTGTCACACGCTCTTGTTCATTTAACTCGCCCTTTACATGTAATTCCATATCTCTTACCGTTATAAGTGGGTCACCTAATTCCTCTGATATGGTTGTTACTTCCCCTTGATAAGGACTCTCTACTGTAATAGTATCTCCAGTTGCTTCAAGCTCTGCTAACTGTGCTCGAACACTTTCACGTTCTGCGTTTTTTTGAGCTAATTCTTTTTCCTTTTCAGCCAAATATTGTTCCTTCATATAATCAGCTTCCACTGGAGGTTCTGGTGTAATCGTAATATCTTCCTCTTCCTCACGTTCAATTATGATATTCGTTTGTGGTACTTGATAAAAAGACATAGTCGCTATCGCTTGCTCAATTGCTGCGATCTCTCCATTAATCTTATCTATCTCGCTTTCTAAATAGGTACGCATTTCAACATAATCATGAACTGCATATGTATATACCGCATCACCAGTATCTATCAGCTCACCCTCATCGACTAAAAATTCCTGAAAGCTTCCTCTATTTTTATCAAAATATATATGTTGTTCGTTTACTGAAGACAGTACGCCTTGTTTATCTATCGATTCGTACATATCCATCTCAAATGTTGCTGACCATTGTTCAACATATGCTTTTTTGGGTATTTTCCCATCATGATCCAGGTAATTCAACAAGAGGTTAATTCCCATAAATAAAATAACCATCATATAGATCAGTCGTTTGCGTCTCATTCGAACCACCCACTTATCAACTCAGTATCTATGTAAGCCAACGTTGCTACTAGTAACCAATAAAATAGATGTAACAAAATGACAGTTGTCCATAGCCAATGCGTTTTAATAAGAGACATGGAACCGATAAATTTCACTTGAAACCAGATGATCCAAAGTTGAAAAATTGATATAGCGCCAAAAAAATAGATGATTAGGGGCATTTCAGTGATATAAGATGCTATAATGCCAAAGGACATGGGAGAAACATACCAATCCAACCCCAAAAATACGACAAGCGGGATCCATATGATACGTTCGGTTAACATGACGAACAGTACCATTTGTTGCATAATGACCAGTTTTTTAAACGAGATACCTGTTAATGAATAAAGAATCAACGCAGGTAAAAATAATATCAAACATGCAAATACAACAGCAAAAACAATCCTACCAGCAACAAACCATAATTTGCTTTCCTCGTAAGTCAGTTGACCCATCTCTGTTGCACTTCCAGAAATAATATCAGACCCTATTCCAAGCATAGCCATCCATGCGTAAATGGTCATACTTACTAATATAAGTGCGATAGTTAGCTTCCATAAATTTTTAAATGCTTCTGCTTTTTTAATTCGAAATAAATGATCATCTATGGAAAAAAGTAACTTCAAAATATTTATAGTATACATAAAAGACATTCCCTTGTCCGTGGCATATTTTTAAAGTAAATTTACGGAAAAATTTTTCATTTAGTATCTATTCTAGCGTATTATACTACATTTTCCTATTATTATTTTAATTGTTTTAAATAGTAAAAATAGTTGTCTAAATATAAGGCTGTTTTCGCACGCATTGTTGCTTTTTCACCTTTATAGTTGATAAATATAAAATGAGGGAGTATCTCCTCGTGTCGCATATTAGCAACATTTTGAAAAACTCCCTCACATATTTGTTTTGTTAAAAGAAATCCGATAGAAATGTTTGTTGCTCTGGAATAAGCTGCTCCAGCTGTTCAATATCTTTTTTCCCTCCCTGAAGAAATCCAATATCGTACAATTCGATTGGTCGTTTGTAGCCTAAAAATATAGATGTAAGCGTCTGAATCGTACACGTTATCCCTGACTCGTTAGTTGCTTTTAAGGTAGTTACCTTGGTTTCCAATCCAGCCTGAGTCAACTGATACGTTCCGCTGTTCTCCGGCAGAAATGAATCCTCAATATGTAATACAACAGGTTTTCCTTCACTGTTTAGAAAAGGATAGTTTTTTAGGAAGTTAAATACATCGACAATACGCGCCATGAAATAAGGAACTATTTCCTGGGCGAATCTAGGTTCATCAATTAATAGATGCAAATTATCATTTTCAGGAACCGTTAGTTCTACCTTTTCAGCCATAGAATCATGGTTAGCAATAAATTGAAGTAACAGCTTTTGTCCATTGCTGGAGGCATAAACCATTTCCTCAACAACAAATTTATTCTCTTTAACCTTATAGATAACATAACCATCTGCTTCTTTTTGGTCATTATAAGCAACTACAATATGATAATTATCCTTAAGGACACGTTGCTTCCACCATTTCTTATCACGCACAAGCATCCCATTAAGTTTCTTTGCATAACTAGTATAGATATCATGCAACACTTCTATATCATCTTGAATGCGTCGCACATACCCATTTCCTCCCCACTTCCCTTTCAACGACTCCATAGGAAGGGTGTAATTCTTTTCTACAAAGGTGAGCTCCCATCCGTATTTTCTATAAAACGAAAAGGCAAATGGATGGAGGAATGAAATTGTCTGACCATTTTCCTTCATATGTTGCAGCGCATGGTGCAGGAGATGTTTAACAGCACCCTGCCTACGATACTCAGGCCATGTGGCAACAGAACTTATTCCCCCGATTTCAAACGTCTTTCCATTCATATAACAAGACAAAGGAATGAGATGTAATTTAGCTGCAAGTTGTTCATTTTCCATCCAACCCCAAATGATATGCCGTTTAGCTTCCTCTTGCTTCTTCTCTAATTCCACTTCTGATAACTTATATTGAAAAGCAAATTGAGAAAGCGGAAATATTTCATGATAGTCTGCTTCTGATAGCCTCTTTATTTTATTCATTCAGCACCCTCACTTCCTTTATTACTACCTTTATAATACTATATTTTAATCATTAAAAATGCCCCATTACCTATAAAGGAAAAGAGCTTATAAAATTTTATCGCTTAACTGTACTATTTACTTCTTTCTGTCCACGGTGTTCCAATGCAGGCAATGCCCAGCGACAGCTACTGCGTTTAGATTAACAAACATATCTAAGAACCAAGTATACCACCCTGCTACATCACTACTAGAAATGAAACCTATATAACCTGCTATTTCAGTACCATCACTTCACCAGAAGTTAACCATGTATACCCAAGATATAATCTTAAAATCAGCCAGATCCATGCTGATTTCGTGTTCGTACACAACCATCTGGATAGAGGGTTTTCTTCTACAACTATTTCATTTCCAGAAACCTCTCCTTTTATATTAGCTATTTCAAACACTCCTAAAAATGATCTAAATACTAAAAAAACCCTCTTTCCCATAAGGAAAGAGAGTTTTTGATATAAGCAATAATTAACGTTTTGAGAATTGTGGTGCACGACGAGCGCCTTTAAGACCGTATTTCTTACGTTCTTTCATACGAGCGTCACGAGTTAGGTACCCTTCTGTTTTAAGAGAAGCGCGATATTCAGGATCAGCTTCTAGAAGTGCACGAGCGACACCGTGGCGGATAGCGCCAGCTTGGCCAGTAAATCCTCCACCATGAACGTTTACTAAAACATCATATGTTCCTTCTGTTTCAGTAGCTACAAGTGGTTGGTTTAGAATTAATAATTGTGTTTCATATGGGAAATAGTCTTTTGCTTCACGGTCATTTATAACAACACGGCCAGTTCCTGGAACTAAACGTACACGTGCAGTTGATTTTTTACGACGACCTGTTCCGTAGTATTGTACTTGTGCCAATTGATTAACCTCCTTTTAATTATCCACGAAGCTCGTGAACTTCTGGTTTTTGTGCTTGATGATTGTGCTCAGAATCTCTGAATACGTGCAATTTTTTACCCATTTGACGGCCTAGAGGACCTTTAGGGAGCATACCTTTTATAGCAAGCTCTATCATTTGTTCAGGGTATTTCGTACGCATTTCAGATGCATTACGTTCTTTTAATCCACCTGGGTGGTTAGTGTGGCGGTAATACATTTTGTCATTTATTTTGTTACCTGTTAGTTCTATTTTTTCAGCGTTAATAATGATTACATTATCACCTGTATCAGCGTGTGGTGTGTATGTTGGTTTATGCTTTCCACGAAGGATCGCAGCAACCTCACTCGCTAAGCGACCAAGACGTTGGCCTTCAGCATCCACAACAAGCCATTTGCGTTCAATATTATTTTCATTTGCCATGAAAGTTGTGCGCATGATTAGTTTCCCTCCATATTTCAATAATCGTTCATTTCGTTTTATATTTCAACACAATTAGATTCCGGGGCTAATCGTGGTTTAGAAATAAATAAAATGCCATTAATCATCATATACCAAAATAGTGGTCAATGTCAAGTTGTTCATTAGTTTATTAAAATATTATTCCTTCTAATTTCAACCATGGAGTATTATAACGGTTATTTGTATTTAACTGCAACCAAATATAACCCTTGTGGTGGAACAGTTTCACCTACCATTTGACGGTCTTTTTTCGCTAGTAACTCAACAATGTCAGAGGGTTTACGTCTTTCTTGGCCAATGTCTAACATTACACCTACGATAATCCGTACCATATTATATAAAAAGCCGCTTCCACGAAAAATAAATACGATTTCATTGCCATTCTGTTCACACACAGCCTGATAGAGCGTTCTTTTTTTACTCCCCTTTGTAGTTGCCTTAGCCGAAGAAAACGTTGTAAAATCATGTTCTCCTTCTAAATAACGGCATGCTTCCTGCATTGCTGTAACATTCAAGGTATACGGAAACTGATAGGCATAGTTTCGTTTAAAGACATCGATCTCTTTTTCATTCCAGATGTAATAACGATATTCTTTCTCCACAACATCATACCTCGCATGAAATGTATCAGATACTATCCCCACTTCCCAAACATATAAATCACCAGGCAGAAGTGTATTAAGCGCTTGTTTCCAATTCGTTGTTGGAATGTCGTAGGCTGAATCAAAATGAACTGTTTGACCTTTTGAATGTACACCTGTATCTGTTCTGCCTGATGCTTGAATGCGTATTGGAGTACCTTTATGCATTTTTGTTAATGCTTTTTCCATTTCACCTTGGACTGTCCGTTTTTTGGGCTGGATTTGAAAGCCAGAAAACAGTGATCCGTCATAACTGATGATGCATTTCAGTCTTGCCATCTTACTCCAGCCCTTTCTGTATCATGAATAAACACTTTTAAGAATAACTCCGTGTCCAAAATAACCCCGCAATGATACATGCAAATATCAGATAAATGAATATATCGCGACGTTCAATTTTTAACTCACGCAATTTAGTACGTCCTTCTCCACCCTGATAGCCCCGAGCTTCCATCGCCATTGCTAATTCCTCAGCCCGCTTGAACGCACTAACGAAAAGCGGAACCAATAATGGTACTACAGCTTTCACACGTTCCTTAATTGGGCCAGTTTTGAAATCAACACCACGAGATGCTTGAGCTCTAGATATCTTTTCCGTTTCTTGCATAAGCGTTGGAATAAATCTCAGTGAAATAGACATCATTAACGCTAGCTCATGAACAGGGAACTTTACTTTTTTCAACGGATGTAACATGTCTTCAATTGCATCCGTTATTTCTATAGGTGTTGTCGTTAGAGTTAGTAGTGAAGTTACAAGGATGAGTAAGAAAAATCGCATTGAAATTGCAAAACCTTGTACTATTCCACCTGAATAGAATTCAAAAATCCAATAATCAAATACTACTGTTCCTTCCCTTGTAACAAATAAGTGCAGAATAAACGTAAATATAATTAAAAACCATACCGGGGTTAATCCTTTTATAATATAGCGAATAGGAATTCTTGTCGTAAACATACTTGCTAATGCAAACGCAGTTATAAATCCGTAGCTCCATGCGCTATTGGCAAAAAATACGATGAATACAAAAAAGAAAATGATTGTTATTTTTGTTCGTGGGTCCAATCGATGTACAAGCGACTCACCAGGTACATACTGACCAATAATTAGTGCATTATTCATGATTCAGCCCCCTTAATAAAGCGCTGAATCGAATGTGCAACCTCGGTGACTGATTGACGCTTAAATGGAATCTTTTCTCCAAACTTGTTTTCAAAGCCATTTAAAAATTGAATCATCTCTGGTACATCAAGTTGTACCTTATTAAGTGCTTCTTTTTGTGTAAAAACATCTTCTGGCTTTCCTTCCATATACTTCGTGCCATTGTTTAAGATAATGACATGGTCAGCATACTTCACCGCATCTTCCATACTGTGTGTAACAAGGGCCGTTGTTAACCCCTCTTTTTTATGCATAGTATAAAACATGTCCATTATCTGCTTTTGACCACGAGGATCAAGACCTGCAGTTGGCTCGTCGAGTACAAGTACTTCTGGTTTTATTGCAAGTACACCAGCAATAGCTACTCTGCGCATCTGTCCTCCACTTAAGTCAAAGGGAGATCTTTGAAGTAATTCCTCAGGAAGACCCACTGCTGGAGTAATTTCTTTAATACGCCGACTTATTTCTTCTGAAGCCACATCAAAGTTTTCTGGACCAAATGCAATGTCTTTTTCAACTGTTTCTTCAAATAATTGATGTTCTGGATATTGAAATACAACTCCGACACGACTTCGTAATTCTTTCATGTTTTTTGGCTTATTGGCACTCGTTAAATGGTAATCTCCAATTGTTACTTCGCCTTCACTCGGTAAAACAAGTCCATTTAAGTGCTGAATAAGGGTAGATTTCCCTGATCCAGTATGACCAACTATCGCAACAAATGACCCTGATGGAATGTGAAAGGACAAATCTTCGATCGCTTTATGTGCAAATGGTGTATTACGTTGATATACATAGCTTACGTTTTTGAATGTAATGTCCATAAATCCTCCAGCAATTCATCTTGGTTTAGTGGTTCATCTGTAATCGATATACCTGCTTGCTTTAACTCACTTGCTAATATTGCAATAAAAGGCACGTCCAATCCAATTTTACGCAGTTCTTCTTGTTTCGAAAAAATTTCACGTGGTGTCGCCTCATCCCATATTTCACCATCGTTCATAACAATAACGCGTTCAGCCTGCACCACTTCCTGAAGGTCATGTGTAATGGTAATTAATGAAAGATCGTTCTCTTCTTGAACATTTGAAACGGTGTGCATAATTTCAGTGCGTCCTTTTGGATCAAGCATCGCTGTCGCCTCATCCAAAATGAGCACCTGTGGTGAAATAGCTAACACACTTGCTATTGCCACTCGTTGTTTCTGTCCACCTGAAAGCCGGTGTGGTTCTGTCATACGATAATCTTGCATTCCTACAGCAGTTAATGTTTCATCAATACGCTTTATCATTTCATAACGGGGAATCCCGCGATTTTCCATACCAAAAGCAACATCGTCACGTACAGTAGTTCCAACAAACTGATTATCAGGATTTTGAAAGACCATGCCTACTTCTTTACGGATATCCCATATCGATTCCTGGTTTACTTGCTTTCCATTAATTAAAATTTCCCCTTCTTGTGGAAATAATAACCCATTTAAAAGCTTAGCGATGGTTGACTTACCAGAACCATTGTGCCCGATGATGGCAATCCATTCACTTTCATAAATTTCAAACGTTACATTTTTTAACACCCATGGCTGCTCATCTCCATATCGAAACGATACATTTCTAAACTCTATTAACTTTTTTCTCATATATATGCATTCTCCTCTACTCTGCTCTATAGCCTTTGGGTGAGATGTATAATTTAAGTAATATAGTTGGTTTCTCCGAGTTCACCAATCTGTTGCACACCGCCAAGCAAGCCCGCTGCACTTTTGCATGTCTAGTTCAGGCTTCTAAAATCTGCCGTCATAAGCAATTGACACTTCAAGCGCAAAAAACCATGCGCTTTACGGTCCCTTGCTTATGCGTCCGCTTCTGAACAGTCGCCTTCACCTTTCAACCTACAAAAAAAGGGCTGGGATTCACCTCGGAAGAGATTCAGTCCTGCCCTTAACGTGTATGCTTCATTAAACTAGTTCAATGATTGCCATTTTTGCTCCGTCACCTTGACGAGCGCCTAGCTTAAGAACACGTGTATATCCACCTTGACGATCCTCGTAGCGTTTAGCTATGTCATCGAAAAGCTTCTGAATAACACTTTCGTTTTCATTTGCCTCTTTATTATATAAATATGATGCCGCTTGACGACGCGCGTGAAGATCACCGCGTTTTCCTAGCGTAATCATTTTATCAACTACTGATTTTAGATCCTTCGCCTTTGCTTCTGTTGTCTCAATGCGTTCGTGAATGATTAAATCAGATGCAAGGTTGCGAAGTAGTGCTATACGTTGGTCTGTTGTACGACCGAATTTTCTAGCCATGGACTATCCCTCCCTCTCTCAAAACTCTAAAGGTGTCTTTATTTATCAGTCGTCATCACGTAAGCCTAAGCCTAGATCATCTAGCTTCACTTTAACCTCTTCTAGTGATTTACGGCCTAAATTACGTACTTTCATCATATCTTCTTCAGATTTATTTGAAAGCTCTTGAACTGTATTTATACCAGCACGTTTCAAACAATTATAGGATCTAACAGACAGATCTAGTTCCTCAATTGTCATCTCCATTACTTTTTCTTTCTGATCTTCTTCTTTTTCTACCATAATTTCAGCATTTTGTGCTTCGTCAGTTAAACCTACGAAAATATTTATATGCTCTGTAAAGACCTTAGCACCTAAAGAAACTGCTTCTTCAGGACGAATGCTTCCGTCTGTCCAAACATCTAACGTTAATTTATCATAGTTTGTAACTTGACCTACACGGGTATTTTCAACTTGATACGTTACACGTGACACTGGTGTAAAAATAGAATCAACAGGAACAACGCCGATTGGTTGATCATCTCGCTTGTTAGCTTCAGCAGTACGATAACCACGTCCGCGTTCAGCAGTGATTTTCATATGCAAGCTGCCTTTACTATTAACTGTTGCTATAGGTAGATCTGGATTTAGTACTTCTACATCACTATCATACGTAATGTCTGCAGCCGTAACTTTACCTTCTCCTTGTACATCTATTTCTAATGTTTTTTCCTCATCAGAATAGATCTTCAAAGCTAGCTTTTTCAAGTTTAAAACGATCGTAGTTACGTCTTCCACTACGCCTTCAACGGTTGAAAACTCATGGAGCGCACCATCTATTTGCACTGATGTAACAGCAGCACCTGGAAGTGAGGATATCAGGATACGACGCAAGGAGTTTCCTAGAGTGGCACCATATCCACGCTCAAGCGGTTCTACAACAAATTTCCCAAATGTAGCATCATCGCTGATCTCTACCGTTTCAATTCTTGGTTTTTCTATTTCGATCATTCCATAAAAACCTCCTTTAAAACGTCGAAACCCCGGTTAGACTATCTTGTCTAACCGAAATTCCCCAAATAGGCAGTTGGCGTTTCTGCGCTATTGTATTACTTTCGTATTCTCTGTCATATCTCGATGCCGGTGGATGAAATTTATAGTTAACCACAAATCTCACACTTTTAGCTATCATAACCCATTATAGACAGGCTGACAAATTTTATACGGTACAATTATACACGACGACGTTTTGGTGGGCGACAACCATTGTGAGGAACTGGCGTTACATCCACAATAGCTGTAACTTCTAGGCCTGCTGCTTGAAGTGAACGAATTGCTGCTTCACGTCCTGCTCCAGGTCCTTTAACTGTTACTTCTAGAGTTTTCATGCCATTTTCTACAGCTGATTTAGCTGCAGATTCTGCTGCCATTTGAGCCGCAAATGGTGTGGATTTACGAGAGCCTTTGAATCCAAGTGAACCAGCTGAGCTCCAGCCAATTGCATTACCTTGAACATCCGTAATCGTAACAATTGTATTGTTAAACGTAGAACGAATATGTGCTATCCCCGTATCAATATTCTTTTTTACACGACGCTTACGCGTATTTGTTTTACGTGCCATTGATTAGCTTACCTCCTTCACGTTACTTTTTCTTGTTAGCCATTGTACGACGTGGTCCTTTACGAGTACGTGAATTGTTCTTTGTCTTTTGTCCACGAACCGGCAACCCACGACGATGACGAATTCCTCTATAGGAACCAATTTCGATTAAACGTTTAATGTTAAGGGATACTTCACGACGAAGATCACCTTCAACGTTAACTGCTTCTAATGCTTTACGAATCTTACCTAATTCATCTTCTGTAAGATCACGCACACGAGTGTCTTCTGAAACGCCTGCTTCTTTAAGGACTTCCTTTGCTGTAGAACTTCCAACACCATAAACATATGTTAATGAAATTACTACACGCTTATCACGCGGAATATCTATACCTGCAATACGTGCCATAAGTCAAGTGCACCTCCTTGTTTTTAGCCTTGTTTTTGCTTGTGTTTCGGGTTTTCGCAAATCACCATTACTTTACCTTTACGTTTTATAACTTTACATTTTTCACATACTGGTTTTACAGATGCTCTTACTTTCATCATCTTTACCTCCTTTTATATCGGAGCTCGTTTATTTATAACGGTACGTAATTCGTCCTCTTGTTAAATCATACGGTGAAAGTTCTACCGTCACTTTGTCACCTGGTAAAATACGAATAAAATGCATACGAATTTTACCAGAAACATGCGCCAATACGGTATGACCATTCTCAAGTTCTACCTTGAACATCGCATTTGGCAATGTTTCGTTAACGATACCTTCCACTTCAATTACATCGTCTTTCGCCATCGTGTTGATCTCCCTTCTTCAAATCAGTCACAACCTCATTGATAAATTTAGCTATGGAAAACCGGAGTTTACCATTTGTGACACGACCAGTTTCTAGAAGGCTGTTTTGGACTTCCGGAGAAATATAATCCATAACTTCAATATGATGTAGATTCTTTTTCTTTGGTCGATCATATTTACGTTTTTCCCCATCTGCTAGCAAGACATACCGATCGTCTATAATTTCAAGAACAATCGCATATTGATCTGCTTCACGTCCCTGCATAATACGAACAACTTGACCTATTCGCGGAATCGAATCATCCTCGTTCAACAACGATCACCTTCACTTAGGCTTGATTTTAACTACTTTTTTTCAAAAGCATTATATCTACTACTATAAAACACCCTGTGTCACTTTCTATATCAAGTAATAAGCATCAATGTATTACGATACATATTATATCTTGTTAGAAAAAGAATTGCATCAATGCTGAGTTGTCTATACAGTCAACATGCTATTTTTTCAATATTGATTTGATATCTTGAAACACCTGATCGATGCCTTGATCTCCATCAACTTTAACAAGATATCCTTTTTCATGATAGAAATCCAATAACGGTTGCATTTGTTTGATATTAACTTCCAAACGAGTTTTAACCGTTTCGGCTTGATCATCTTCACGTTGAATTAGCTCGGAACCATCATTATCACATATACCCTCTTGTTTAGGCGGGTTATAAATCACATGATAAGTTGCTCCACATGTTTGACAAATTCTACGTCCCGTTAAACGCTCCACTAAATTTTCTTCGGGTACATCTACGTGCAATACGTAATCAATTGATTTCTGTAAACCTGCTAAAAGTGTTTGTAAAGCTTCAGCTTGCGCAATAGTTCTTGGAAATCCATCCAATAAAAAACCATTCTCACAATCGTCTTTAGCTAAACGTTCTTTTACAATTCCAATTGTTACTTCATCAGGAACCAGTTCACCTTGGTCCATAAATTCTTTTGCTTTCTTACCAAGGTCTGTACCTTCTTTTATAGCTAATCGAAACATATCTCCAGTTGAGATATGAGGAATTTGATGTTGTTTGCTGATTTTATCTGCTTGGGTACCCTTGCCTGCTCCTGGCAGGCCCATTAAAATTATATTCAATTACTTTCCCCTCGCTCTAATTGGCAACAGTTTTACTTAATAAATCCTTTATAGTGTCGCTTCACTAATTGGCTTTCCAATTGTTTCATTGTTTGTAACGCAACACCTACAACGATTAGTAAGCTAGTGCCGCCGATTTGTACTGCTTGAGGCAGATTTGCCAAACCACCTAATATAATAGGTAGCACAGAAACAGCTGCTAAGAAGATAGATCCTACAAATGTTAAGCGATACATAACGCGTGTAAGATACGTTTCTGTATTTTTACCAGGACGAATACCTGGAATATATCCACCTTGCTTTTGTAAGTTTTCAGCCATCTGCTCAGGGTTAACTTGAACAAATGTATAGAAATAAGTGAAAGCAATAATTAGCGCAACATAGATGACCATACCAATTGGTTGGGTATAATCAAAAACCATTTCTATTGTTGATGCGACGTTACTGCCTTCAAAGAAACTCGCAATTGTTCGTGGTGCAATGATAAATGCAATTGCAAAAATAACTGGGATAACACCCGCAGCATTTACTTTTAGTGGTAAATGTGTAGACTGACCTCCAACCGGAGAACGGTTTACAAGTTTTTTTGCATATTGAATTGGTATCTTACGCAATGCCTGTTGAATGAAGATTACACCAACAGTAACTGCGATAACAACTAAAGCAATTAAGGCAACAATTATAATGTTAATAAACAATTCATCACCAGGATTAACAAAATACTGGCTGTATAATTGTTGTACTCCATTTGGAACCGCTGCTACGATACCAGCAAATATTAAAATAGAAATACCATTTCCCACTCCATTTGCTGTAATTTGTTCACCTAACCACATTAAGAAAGTTGTTCCACTTGTTAACACGATTGCGATGATTAAAAATTTCATAACGCTTGGATCAGCTATTAACATACCACCTGCCATAGCGTTGAAACCTATTGACATTGCAATTGCTTGAACAAATGCCAAAACCACTGTTCCATAACGCGTGATTTGCGCCAGTTTTTTACGGCCCATCTCACCTTGCTTTTTCCATTCAGTAAACTTTGGTACAACATCCATTTGCAGTAATTGCATAATAATGGATGCAGTAATGTAAGGCATAATCCCCATTGCAAGAATAGAGAAGTTTTGTAATGCCCCACCCCCAAAGGTGTTTAGAAATCCGAATACGTTTTGCTGATTCATAAAATCAATTGCTTCTTTATCTGTATACGGTACTGGAATAAATGTGCCAAGACGGAATACTATTAACATTAATAATGTGAATATGATTTTCCGTCTAATGTCACCTACGCGCATAAAATTGGAGATTGTACGGAACATTAGATCACCTCGATTTTACCGCCCGCTGCTTCTATAGCTTCTTTAGCTGAAGCAGAGAACTTATGAGCTTTTACTGTAAGTTTTTTCTCGATAGCACCCTTACCTAGTACTTTAATACCAGCTTTAAGTTTGCTTACGACACCTTCTTCAAGTAGTAGCTCAGGTGTAATTTCTGTGCCATCTTCAAAGCGATTTAACGCATCTAAGTTTACAATTGCAAATTCTTTACGGTGGATATTAGTAAATCCTCTTTTAGGTAGACGTTGGAATAATGGCATTTGGCCACCTTCAAAACCTAAACGTACACCACCGCCTGAACGTGCTTTTTGTCCTTTATGACCTCTGCCGGAAGTTTTTCCGTTACCTGATGACATTCCACGACCTACACGATTACGTTTTTTGCGTGTTCCTTCTGATGCTTTCAATTCATGAAGTTTCATACGAGCACCTCCTCTACGCTAATGTTTTATTATACTTCTTTAACCGCTACGAGATGGGATACTTTATTAACCATACCACGAAGTGCTGGTGTATCTTCACGTACTACGGATTGATGCATCTTTTTAAGACCCAATGTTTCAACAGTCTTACGTTGTACCTCTGTTCGACCAATAACACTGCGCGTGAGGGTGATTTCTAATTTTTTAGACATAGTGTTTCCCTCCTTATCCTAACAGTTCTTCAACAGACTTTCCGCGTAGTTTTGCTACGTCTTCTGCGCGTCTCAAGTTTGTTAATCCATTTAAAGTTGCACGAACCATATTAATTGGTGTGTTCGAGCCAAGTGATTTTGTCAAAATATCGCCAACACCAGCAAGCTCAAGAACAGCACGAACTGGTCCACCAGAGATAACCCCTGTACCTTCTGAAGCTGGCTTCATTAGTACATTACCTGAACCAAATCTTCCATTGATTTCATGAGGAATAGTTGTTCCAACGATAGGTACTAAAATTATATTTTTCTTAGCATCATCAACTGCTTTTTTTATTGCTTCTGGTACTTCTTGTGCTTTACCTGTACCGAAACCTACATGACCGTTTTTATCACCGACTACTACCAATGCAGCGAAACGGAAACGGCGTCCACCTTTTACTACTTTTGCTACACGGTTGATCGTAACAACACGTTCTTCAAGATCTAATTTGTTCGGATCAATGCTTGTTGTATGCATGTATGTCCCTCCTTTTTCTATTAAAATTCAAGACCTGCTTCGCGAGCAGCTTCTGCTAAAGCTTTTACACGTCCATGATAAAGATAGCCTCCGCGATCGAATACAATCGATTTGTAACCTTTATCTTGGGCACGTTTTGCAATTAATTCTCCAACTTGCTTAGCAGTATCTACATTAGCAGTTCCTTCTGTTGAAGCACTTGCTAGTGTAACTCCGTTAATATCATCTATTAACTGGACATAAATATTTTTATTTGAGCGATACACGTTCAAGCGTGGACGTTCCTCAGTTCCAAAAAGATTTTTGCGAACACGGTTATGTCTCTTCTTGCGTGTAACGTTTTTGTCAGGCTTTGTTATCATCTAGGTCACTCCTTTCTGCTCCCTAACCAACCTTATTTAGCAGTTTTACCTTCTTTACGTCGTACATATTCACCTTCATAACGAATACCTTTACCTTTATAAGGCTCGGGAGGTCTGATTGCTCTAATATTTGCAGCAACTGCACCAACTAGTTCCTTATCAATACCTTTTATAATTACTTGTGTATTTTTAGGAACTTCAATTTCAATACCTGCTTGAGGCTCGATTTCAACTGGGTGTGAATAACCTGCGTTAATTACAACTTTATCACCTTGTTTTAGGGCACGATACCCAACACCAGTGAGTTCAAGGTTTTTTTCAAAACCTTTACTTACTCCTTCAACCATATTACCGATCAGGCTGCGAGTAGTTCCGTGCAACGCACGATGTTCTTTATGATCACTTGGGCGTTCAACTGTAAGAACATTATCCTCAATTACAACTTTCATATCTTGATTGAATTTTCTTGTTAATTCACCTTTTGGACCTTTAACTGTAACAGTGTTATCGACTAATTTAATCTCTACACCGTCTGGAATTTGTATCGGCTTAAGTCCTATACGAGACATTCCATGCACCTCCTGTCTTAAAAAGTATAAATTACCAAACGTATGCTAGAACTTCGCCACCAATAGCTTGTGTACGTGCTTCTTTATCAGATAATACACCAGTTGATGTGGAAACAATAGCGACACCTAAACCATTTAGTACACGTGGTACTTCATTAGCTTTTGCGTAAACACGTAGTCCCGGTTTACTAATACGCTTGATACCTGTAATTACTCGTTCGTCATTAGAACCGTATTTAAGGAAAATACGCAGAACACCTTGTTTATCATCTTCAATGAATTCATAATCACGTACAAAACCTTCACGTTTGAGGATATCAGCGATTTCTTTTTTCATTTTAGAAGCCGGAAGCTCTAACTTTTCATGGCGTACCATGTTTGCATTACGAATACGAGTTAGCATATCTGCGATTGGGTCTGTCATAACCATTACTCATTACCTCCTTCCCGAATCGGGGTTTACCAGCTTGCTTTTTTGACACCAGGAATTTGACCTTTATAGGCAAGTTCGCGGAAACAAATACGGCAAAGTTTAAATTTACGGATTACAGAATGTGGACGGCCACAACGTTCGCAACGTGTATATTCACGTACTTGGTATTTCTGTGGGCGTTTTTGTTTCGCAATCATTGATTTTTTAGCCACAATTTTCCCTCCTTGTATTAGCTCTTAGCTTATTTTTGGAAAGGCATGCCTAGCTGAGCTAAAAGTTCATGCGCTTCTTCATCAGTGTTAGATGTTGTTACGATCACAATATCCATACCGCGCACTTTATTTACCTTATCATAATTAACTTCTGGGAAAATTAGTTGTTCTTTAACACCTAGTGTGTAGTTACCACGACCGTCAAAAGCTTTGTTTGAAATACCGCGAAAATCACGAACACGTGGAAGTGATACAGCGATTAGCTTTTGCAAGAATTCAAACATGCGCTCACCACGAAGTGTAACTTTAGCACCAATCGGCATCCCTTCACGTAGACGGAATCCAGCAATGGACTTCTTAGCACGAGTGATCATTGGCTTTTGCCCAGAAATTAATGAAAGTTCTTCTACAGCACTATCTAGTGCTTTTGAATTTTGAACAGCATCACCAACACCCATGTTGATGACAATTTTTTCAACTGTTGGTACTTGCATAACTGATTCATAGTTAAATTTATTCATCAATGATGGTAATACATCATCTTGATATTTTTGCTTTAGTTCATTCATCATGTCGCCCTCCTTTCGCCTGTGAACTATTTATCTAATGCTTCACCGGATCTTTTAGCGATGCGGACTTTATTTCCGTCACGTTCTTCATATCCAACACGAGTTGGCTCACCGGATTTAGGATCAATTGGCATTACGTTAGAAACATGAATAGCAGCTTCTTGGTTAAGAATCCCGCCTTGTGGGTTATCTTGTGAAGGCTTTGCGTGTTTTTTAATCATGTTGATTCCTTCTACAAGAACGCGCTCACTCTTTGGGAATGCTTCTAAAATAGTACCTTGTTTACCGCGGTCTTTACCGGAAATTACTTTAACTTTATCACCTTTTTTTACATGCATGCTTGACGCACCTCCTTACAAGGCTTTTCATTACTACCTATAAAACTTCTGGAGCTAGAGATACTATTTTCATGAATTTTGCATCACGTAATTCACGTGCAACTGGTCCGAAGATACGAGTACCTCGTGGACTTTTATCATCACGGATTATTACTGCAGCATTTTCATCAAAACGAATATATGACCCATCTTTACGACGCATACCAGACTTAGTACGTACGATGACAGCTTTAACAACCTCACCTTTTTTAACAACGCCTCCTGGTGTTGCATGTTTTACTGAACAAACAATTACATCACCAATATTCGCTGTCTTACGACCTGAACCGCCTAATACTTTAATGGTTAATACTTCTCTGGCACCAGAGTTATCTGCAATTTTTAAACGAGTTTCCTGTTGAATCAACGCTTGCGACCTCCCTTCGGATACCTTCCGAGCGAACTTATATTATATAATTACCGCTTCTTCAACGATTTCTACTAAACGAAAACGTTTTGTAGCTGATAGTGGACGAGTTTCCATAACGCGAACAACGTCACCAATTTTTGCTTGGTTATTTTCATCATGTGTTTTGAATTTTTTAGAGTACTTTACACGCTTACCGTATAACTGATGAAACTTATATGTTTCAACTAAAACAGTGATTGTTTTATCCATTTTGTCAGATACGACACGGCCTGTGTATACTTTACGATTATTACGCTCACTCATTTTGAGGCTAACCTCCTCTCTGGTTCTAGTTATTCACGCTGACTTCACGTTGACGTACAACGGTTTTCAAACGAGCAATGGATTTTCTCACTTCACGAATGCGTGCAGTGTTTTCCAATTGTCCAGTAGCTAATTGAAAGCGCAAATTAAATAGTTCTTCTTTTAATGACTTCACCTTTTGTTCAATTTCGGCAGTGGTTAGTTCTCTGATTTCATTAGCCTTCATTGATTTCACCACCAATTTCTTCACGTTTTACAAACTTTGTTTTAATCGGCAGTTTATGAGAAGCAAGACGTAACGCTTCACGTGCCACCTCTTCTGGTACACCAGCGATTTCAAACATAATTTTTCCTGGTTTCACTACTGCTACCCATCCTTCAGGAGCACCTTTACCGGAACCCATGCGGACTTCTAGGGGTTTTGCAGTATATGGTTTGTCAGGAAAGATTTTAATCCAAACTTTACCGCCACGTTTCATGTAACGAGTCATTGCAATACGAGCAGCCTCAATTTGACGACTAGTGATCCAAGAAGCTTCAACAGCTTGAAGACCATATTCACCAAAAGCTACTGTAGTTCCACCTTTTGCTTGGCCTCTCATACGACCACGATGTTGTCTACGGAATTTAACGCGTTTAGGCATTAACATAATGCATTTCCCCCTTCCTTATTTTTTCGATTTAGTTGGAAGGACTTCTCCACGGTAGATCCACACTTTAACACCTAGTTTACCATAGGTAGTGTCTGCTTCAGCTGTACCGTAATCGATATCAGCACGCAATGTGTGTAGTGGTACTGTTCCTTCGCTATAATGTTCCGCACGAGCGATATCTGCTCCGCCTAGACGTCCGGAAACTTGAGTTTTAATCCCTTTTGCTCCTCCGCGCATTGCACGTTGAATAGTTTGCTTTTGAGCACGACGGAATGAAATACGATTTTCTAATTGACGAGCAATGTTCTCAGCAACCAATTTTGCATTAAGATCAACTTTCTTAATCTCAACGATGTTGATGTGAACTCGTTTGCCAGTCAAACTGTTTAGTGATTTACGTAGAGCTTCTACTTCAGATCCGCCTTTACCAATAACCATACCAGGTTTTCCTGTATGAATTGTGATGTTAACACGGTTTGCTGCACGTTCAATATCAATAGAAGAAACAGCAGCCATGCTCAAGCGGTTTTCAAGATATTCTCTGATCTTAATATCTTCATGTAGTAAGTCTGCATAGTCTTTGCCAGCATACCATTTTGACTCCCAGTCACGAATGATACCAACACGAAGACCGTTAGGATTTATCTTTTGACCCACTGACTATCCCTCCTTCTTTTCTGTTACCACAACTGTGATGTGGCTTGTGCGTTTATTGATTTTACTTGCACGTCCTTGTGCACGTGGACGAAAACGTTTCAATGTAGCACCTTCGTTTACAAATGCTTCAGAAATTACTAGATCATCTGGATCCATTTCGTAATTGTGTTCTGCATTTGCAATTGCAGAATTTAAAACTTTTTCTACAACTGGAGAAGCACCACGTTGAGTATGACGTAAAATTGCAACTGCTTCACCAACATTTTTCCCTCGAATTAAATCAACGACTAAACGTACTTTACGAGGAGCAATACGAACAGATTTCGCAACGGCTTTAGCTTGCATGGTGAGTGCCTCCTCTCATTAGCGTTTTGTTTTCTTGTCATCACCAGAATGCCCTTTAAATGTGCGGCTTGGTGAAAATTCACCTAATTTATGTCCGACCATGTCTTCTGTAACATAAACGGGTACGTGTTTACGTCCGTCATATACAGCGATTGTATGGCCAATAAAAGTAGGGAAGATCGTTGAACGACGAGACCAAGTCTTCACAACTTGCTTCTTGTCTGTTTCGTTTAAACTATCGATTTTCTTCAATAGATGGTCATCTGCAAAAGGTCCTTTTTTTAAGCTACGACCCATGGATAAACCTCCTTTCGCAATTGAGAGAACAGGATTATCACCTGTCCACTACTATCGGTTATTTTTTACGCTTACGAACGATATACTTATCAGTCGGCTTATTGCGCTTTCGTGTTTTGTAACCAAGTGTAGGTTTGCCCCAAGGTGACATTGGTGACTTACGTCCGATTGGCGCACGTCCTTCACCACCACCATGTGGGTGATCGTTAGGGTTCATAACAGAACCACGAACAGTAGGGCGTTTACCCATCCAACGAGAACGTCCTGCTTTACCAATACGGATTAGTTCATGTTCAAGGTTTCCAACTTGACCTACTGTTGCACGACAAGTTGTCAAAATTAAACGAACTTCACCAGATGCTAAACGAACTAGTGTATATTTGTCTTCACGTCCAAGAATTTGTGCTTCTGCACCAGCAGAACGTGCAAGTTGACCTCCACGTCCAGGCTTCAATTCAACATTGTGAATGATAGTACCAACTGGAATGTTTGCAAGTGGAAGTGCATTACCTGATTTGATATCTGCGTTTTCACCAGATTCTATTTGTTGTCCCACTTTTAGTCCTTTCGGAGCTAAAATATAACGTTTTTCACCATCTACATAATGGATTAATGCGATATTAGCTGAACGGTTAGGATCGTATTCGATCGTAGCAACGCGTCCTGGTATACCATCTTTATCACGTTTGAAGTCGATAATACGGTATTGACGCTTGTGACCGCCGCCTTGATGACGAACAGTTAATTTCCCTTGATTGTTACGTCCGCCACGGTTATATAGTGGACTCAGTAGAGATTTTTCTGGAGTGTCAGTTGTGATCTCCGCAAAGTCAGATGCAGACATATTACGTCTAGCATTTGTAGTAGGTCTGAATTTTTTAATCGCCATCTTGTTTTCCCTCCTTCGCTTATTTTTTCTTAGCCTTCAAAGAATTCTAGTTCTTTACTATCTTCTGAAAGCTGCACAATTGCTTTTTTGCGATCAGAGCGGTATCCGCCATAACGGCCCATCCGCTTAAATTTACCTTTAAGATTCATTGTGTTAACTTTTTCTACTTTCACACCAAAAACCAACTCAACAGCATCTTTAATCTGTGTTTTATTTGCTTTGGGGCTTACTTCGAACGTATATTTCTTCTCTGCCATTAAATCAGCAGTATTCTCTGTAATGACAGGGCGCTTAATAATATCACGTAGATCTTTCATTATGCAAGCACCTCCCCTGCTTTTTCAGCTGCATCTTTTGTCAAGATCAGCTTGTCATGCGCAAGCAAGTCTAGTACATTAACTTCCTCAACAGAAAGTACTTTAACATTTTGCAAGTTGTTTGCTGAACGAATAACAGTATCTTCTTTTTCAGCAGTAACAATTAATACTTTCGTATCAACATTTAACGCCTCTAGCATCTTAACTACTTCTTTTGTTTTAGGTGCTTCGATTGCAATACTATCTAAAACAACTAGATTTTCTTCTTTCACTTTTGATGAAAGTGCAGATTTAAGTGCTAAACGACGTACTTTCTTTGGTAGTTTGTAGCTATAGCTGCGTGGTGTAGGACCAAAAACAGTACCACCACCAACCCATTGCGGAGAACGAGTAGAACCTTGACGTGCACGTCCTGTCCCTTTTTGTCTCCATGGTTTGCGTCCACCGCCTCTAACTTCCGAACGGTTTTTCACATCATGTGTTCCTTGACGTAATGATGCGCGTTGCATAACTACCGCCTCGTGCAACACATGTGTATTTGGCTCAATACCGAACACAGAATCATTTAATTCCATATCACCGGTTTGTGAACCATCTTGTTTAAATAGCGCTACTTTAGGCATGACATATCCTCCCTTCGTGTATATGATTAGTTAGCCTGTAATGCACTTGTGATTTTCACTAAAGATTTTTTCGCTCCTGGAACATTTCCTTTGATTAATAATAGATTACGCTCTGTATCTACATTAACAACCTCAAGGTTCTTGATTGTGATTTGACCGCCACCCATTTGTCCAGGTAACTTCTTACCTTTAAAGACACGTGCTGGGTCTGCAGCTGCACCCATTGAACCTGCACTTCTGTGGAAATGTGAACCATGGGATGATGGACCACGTTGTTGATTGTGGCGTTTAATAGCCCCTTGGAAACCTTTCCCTTTAGAAGTTCCGGTTACATCAATTTTGTCGCCAGTTTGAAAAACATCTACGCTAATTTCTTGACCAGTTTCATATTCATCAAGATTTGCGTCACGGAATTCACGAACGTAGCGCTTAGGGGCTGTGTTTGCTTTTTCAGCATGGCCTTTTTCCGCCTTATTTGTACGTGATTGTTTTTCATCAGCAAAGCCAATTTGTAGTGCTTCATAGCCATCATTTTCTAATGTACGCTTTTGTAAAACTACGTTTGGTTCAGCTTGAATAACTGTCACTGGTACTAATTCTCCATCTTCAGAGAAAAGCTGAGTCATGCCGATTTTACGACCTAAGATTCCTTTCGTCATCCGTTACACCTCCTATAATAACTCATTATTTTTATAATTTAATTTCAATATCCACACCAGATGGTAAATCGAGACGCATTAGCGAATCTACTGTTTGTGGAGTTGGGTTAACAATATCGATTAAGCGTTTATGTGTACGCATTTCGAATTGCTCACGAGCATCCTTGTATTTGTGCACCGCACGCAATACAGTATAAACAGATCTTTCAGTAGGCAACGGAATTGGTCCTGATACGTTTGCTCCAGAACGTTTCGCTGTATCTACAATCTTCTCAGCTGATTGATCTAAAATGCGATGATCATAAGCCTTCAAACGAATTCTAATCTTTTCTTTTGCCATAATTTTCCCTCCTTTTCGCCCATATTATTATAGACATTCTCCGTGAAAATTTCTTAACATCCCGCCATGGCAAAGGGGCCGGGTGTGTCAACAACCTTTCACATCATCGCCTTAAAATGACCAACATTTATATTATATAGAAAAACGTTAGTCAATGCAACCCTATTTCATAATTTACTATGTGATTGCACAACTATGTATTATACTGACTATACCTAGTGATTGCAAGAGATAGAGTGATATTTTTTGTTGGGAAAATTGAACAGATAAAACAAAAGCTAGAAGCGCATGAAAGATACGACAAGCATAAGCAGGTCGAGTAGTGTGGGCGCCTTTACGACACGGAGTCCAACAGCTTATGTCTCGAGGGTTTAGGTGCCGGCCGACGAAAACGCCACATCCTTGAAAAAAGAGTTCCCTTTTTTATCGTACCTGTTTCGCTGTCGAAGTCTTCCTTGTCCTGTACGTCGGATCTGGATGCGGCTTACATAGTTAATAAATTGCTCACAGGCTCCTAATTTTATAATTTCATTAACAATAAAAAACAGATAGCGTCGTCACGCTATCTGTTTTGAGTAAAACTATTATTTTTGAATTGATGTTACAACACCAGATCCAACAGTACGTCCGCCTTCACGGATTGAGAAACGAGTACCGTCTTCGATAGCGATTTTTGAGATTAGTTCAACATCCATTTCAATATTATCACCAGGCATTACCATTTCAACGCCTTCTGGTAATTGAATAACACCAGTTACGTCAGTTGTACGGAAATAGAACTGCGGACGGTAGTTAGCGAAAAATGGAGTGTGACGTCCACCTTCTTCTTTTGATAATACATAAACTTCTGCTTTGAAGTTAGTATGTGGAGTAATAGAACCAGGCTTTGCTAGTACTTGACCACGGTTGATATCTTCACGAGAAACCCCACGAAGAAGTGCACCAATGTTATCTCCAGCTTCTGCATAATCAAGAAGCTTACGGAACATTTCAACACCAGTTACTGTAGTCTTAGAAGCATCTTCAGCAAGACCGATGATTTCTACATCGTCTCCAACTTTGATTTCTCCACGCTCAACACGTCCTGTAGCAACAGTACCACGGCCAGTGATTGAGAATACGTCCTCAATTGGCATCATGAATGGCTTGTCGTTGTCACGTTCTGGAGTTGGGATGTAGTCATCAACTGCAGCCATAAGTTCAACGATTTTTTCTTCATATTCTGCATCGCCTTCTAGAGCTTTAAGTGCAGAACCTTTAACAACTGGTACATCATCACCAGGGAAGTCGTATTCAGTTAATAGATCGCGAACTTCCATTTCTACTAATTCAAGTAGTTCTTCATCATCTACCATGTCTGTTTTGTTAAGGAATACAACGATTGAAGGTACTCCAACGTTACGAGACAATAGGATGTGCTCACGAGTTTGTGGCATTGGGCCATCTGCAGCAGATACTACTAGAATAGCGCCGTCCATTTGTGCAGCACCAGTGATCATGTTTTTAACATAGTCAGCGTGACCTGGGCAGTCAACGTGTGCATAGTGACGAGAATCAGTTTCATATTCAACGTGAGATGTAGCGATTGTAATACCGCGTTCTTTCTCTTCAGGTGCACCATCAATTTGGTCATACGCCATTGCGCTACCTTTACCAGATTTCTTGTGCATTACTGAAGTAATTGCAGCAGTTAAAGTAGTTTTACCATGGTCAACGTGTCCAATTGTACCAATATTCACGTGACTTTTTGAGCGATCGAACTTTTCTTTAGCCATTTATAGTTCCTCCTTAAATAAGTAAAAGTGTTTTTTTAATTATTATGTTCAGCTAAGAAATAATGCGTTGACCATTTCTTAGCCTTCATAAAAGTTATACTTTAGTATCAGGAAAAAATCAATTATTCACCTGAGTTTTTCTTGATTATTTCTTCTGAAATACTCTTAGGTACTTCTTCATAATGGTCGAAGTGCATGGTGTACTGTCCACGTCCTTGCGTGTTTGAACGCAATGCAGTCGCATAACCAAACATTTCTGAAAGTGGAACAAACGCTTTGATAACCTGTGCAGGTCCGCGTGCTTCCATACCTTCAACACGTCCACGACGAGAAGTTACATCTCCCATGATATCACCCATGTATTCTTCTGGAATTACAATTTCAACTCTTTCAAGTGGTTCAAGTAGAACCGGTTTACATTTATTCTTAGCTGCTTTCAATGCCATTGAACCAGCGATTTTAAATGCCATCTCATTCGAGTCAACGTCATGATAACTACCATCATAAAGAGTTGCTTTTAAATCTATTAGTGGGTAACCAGCTAACACACCATTTTCTGTTGCTTCTTTAATACCAGCTTCAACAGATCCGATATATTCACGTGGTACTGAACCACCAACAATTTTGTTTACAAATTCAAAGCCAGCGCCTTCTTCGTTTGGTTCAAATTTAACCCAAACATGACCATATTGTCCACGACCACCAGACTGACGTACGAATTTACCTTCAACTTCAGCGGAACCGCGGAATGTTTCACGATACGCAACTTGTGGCGCACCAACGTTTGCTTCCACTTTAAATTCACGCTTTAAGCGATCAACAATGATGTCAAGGTGAAGCTCACCCATGCCAGAAATAATCGTTTGACCTGTTTCTGGGTTTGTTTCTGTTTTAAATGTTGGATCTTCTTCTGCTAGTTTACCTAATGCAATAGCCATTTTATCCTGGTCGGCTTTTGTTTTAGGTTCAATAGCTACAGAAATTACTGGGTCAGGGAATTCCATTGACTCAAGAATTACTAATTCTTTTTCATCACATAGTGTATCCCCTGTAGAAGTATCTTTTAAACCTACCGCAGCTGCAATTTCACCGGAATAAACTCTTGAAATTTCTTCACGGGAGTTTGCATGCATTTGTAGAATACGTCCTACACGTTCACGCTTATCTTTTACTGAGTTTTTAACATATGAACCAGAATCTAAAGTACCAGAATATACGCGGAAGAATGTTAATTTACCAACGTATGGGTCTGTCATTACTTTAAATGCTAGTGCAGAGAATGGTGCACTATCATCTGATGGGCGAGCTACTTTTTCTTCTGTACCTGGGACTATACCTTCGATTGGAGGTACATCCGTTGGTGCTGGAAGATAATCAATAACACCATCAATAACTAATTGAACACCTTTGTTTTTAAACGCTGAACCTGCAAATATTGGATAAAATTCAACATTTAATGTTGCTTGACGAATTGCTTTCTTAAGTTCTTCGTTAGAGACTTCCTCTCCTTCTAGATACTTTATCATCAGCTCTTCATCTAATTCAGATACAGCTTCGACTAAGCCTGCACGCAGTTCTTCAGCTTTGTCCTTATAATCTGCAGGTATTTCACGTGCTTCAGCTCGTGTACCTAAGTCATCTTCATAGTAATATGCTTGCATAGTAACAAGGTCAATAATACCTTCGAATTCATCTTCAGCACCAATTGGTAGCTGAACTGGGTGTGCATTAGCTCCCAAGCGATCTTTCAATGTTTGTGTAGAATACAAAAAGTCTGCACCGATTTTATCCATTTTGTTAACAAATACAACTCTAGGCACGCCATAAGTTGTCGCTTGGCGCCACACTGTTTCTGTTTGTGGTTCCACACCAGATTGTGCGTCAAGAACAGCTACCGCTCCATCAAGCACACGTAATGAACGCTCAACTTCTACTGTGAAGTCCACGTGACCGGGTGTGTCAATAATATTTATACGATGTTCCTTCCAAGAAGCAGTTGTCGCTGCAGAAGTAATTGTAATTCCGCGCTCTTGTTCCTGCTCCATCCAGTCCATCTGTGAAGCACCTTCGTGTGTTTCACCAATTTTATGAATACGTCCTGTGTAGAAAAGAATACGCTCAGTCATGGTAGTTTTACCTGCATCAATGTGTGCCATAATACCAATATTGCGTGTCTTTTCCAAGGAGAACTCTCTTGCCATGTACTCTTCTCCTTCCTGTTAAAAGCTTTAATAGTATTTTACCAACGATAGTGAGCAAACGCTTTGTTCGCTTCAGCCATCTTGTGTAGTTCTTCGCGTTTTTTAACAGATGCTCCGGTGTTGTTTGAAGCATCAAGAATTTCATTTGCAAGACGCTCTTCCATTGTCTTTTCACCGCGCAAGCGTGAATAGTTAACGATATAACGTAATCCTAATGCTTGACGACGTTCTGGGCGTACTTCCATTGGTACTTGGTAGTTAGAACCACCAACACGGCGCGCACGAACTTCAAGTACTGGCATAACGTTTTTCATTGCTTGTTCAAAAACTTCTTTAGCATCTTGTCCGCTACGTTGAGCAACTAAGTCAAATGCATTATATAGAATTTTTTGAGCAATACCTCTTTTTCCATCAACCATGATTTGGTTGATCAAACGAGTAACTAACTTTGAATTATAAAGTGGATCCGGCAAGACATCGCGTTTAGGTACTGGTCCTTTACGTGGCATATGTCCCCCTCCTTTCCTAAATATCTATCTGCGTTCAATTATTTTTTCTTTGGTCTCTTTGTTCCATATTTTGAACGTCCTTGTGAGCGTCCTTCAACACCGGCAGTGTCTAGTGCGCCACGAACAATATGATAGCGAACACCTGGTAAGTCTTTTACACGTCCACCACGGATCAATACAACACTATGTTCTTGTAGGTTGTGTCCGATTCCAGGTATATATGCAGTAACTTCCATGCTGTTTGACAAACGCACACGTGCGTATTTACGTAGTGCTGAGTTTGGTTTCTTTGGTGTCAATGTTCCAACACGAGTACAAACTCCACGCTTATGAGGTGCGTTTTGGTCTGTCATTGACTTTTTAAAGCTGTTATATCCTTTATTAAGTGCTGGAGAGTCAGACTTTTTTGGTTTGTTTACTCGGCCTTTACGTACTAATTGATTAATAGTAGGCATTTATGTTTCCTCCTTTCTAGTTAACGAAATACGTTAAGAAAATTTTAATCTAGTAACCACCTTTATGGTTGATTGTAATCCCACATGTCCGGGTGGTTCATCTTTTGGCAAAAAACAAAGCTTTCGCGAATATCGCTCCGCCAAAACTCCTATCTTTTTATAGCTGCCGTTGATGTAGCTACATCTATACCACAAGCAGTGCCTAGCTTTTCCATTGAATCAACATGCTTACAAGGTATACCAATTTGGTTAGCTAAGTCAGCAACCTTTTGTGTTATAAATTGATCAGCATCATCAGCAATAAAAACTTCACTCACATCGCCATTTTTCATAGCCTTTAGAGTTTGCTTCGTTCCAATTATTAAGCGTGATTGCCGCTGAGTTACTTTTTCATAAGACATTAGAATGTTATCCTCCAAAGCAACAAGTATAATCGGAAGCACCTTGAATATAGTATCATCCTCGTTTTTTAATGTCAACTTAAAATCAACTTTTTTTTGGTGCTTCCTATATTTTTTTACTTGTTTACTGTACTGTTTCTGTTTCTTCTGGTTCATCTATAACATCGTCTGCTACATCACTAGAAGATTTGATCTTTCGATATCGTTGCATCCCTGTTCCGGCAGGTACGAGCTTACCGATAATTACATTCTCTTTTAGTCCTAATAGCTCATCACGTTTACCTTTGATTGCTGCATCCGTTAAAACGCGTGTAGTTTCCTGGAATGAAGCGGCAGACAAGAATGAGTCTGTTTCAAGTGATGCTTTTGTAATTCCTAATAATACTGGTTTTCCTACTGCCGGTTGCTCACCATTATTTATGACAGTATAGTTAGCGTCTTTGAACTGGTGTATTTCTAATAGTGAACCAGGAAGTACATCTGTATCACCAGCATCGTGTACACGGATCTTTCTTAACATCTGGCGTACCATTACTTCTACGTGTTTATCACCGATTTCAACACCTTGCATACGGTATACACGCTGAACTTCACGTAATAAGTAATGTTGTACTCCTTCCACCCCTTTAACTCGGAGTAAATCTTTTGGATCAACAGAACCTTCTGTAAGTTCTTGACCAGCAATTACTTCATCACCAACAGCCACTTTAAATCGTGCATTGTATGGCACAGCATAAGATCTTTGTTCTACATCACCTTGGATGACAATTTCTTGTTTATCTTTCACTTCTTTAATTTCGTGAACTGTTCCAAAGATCTCACTAATAACAGCTTGCCCTTTTGGATGACGCGCTTCAAATAATTCTTGAATACGAGGTAAACCTTGTGTAATGTCATCTCCGGCAACCCCACCTGTATGGAATGTACGCATGGTTAACTGTGTACCTGGTTCACCGATGGATTGTGCAGCAATAATTCCTACTGCCTCACCAACTTCAACATCCATTCCTGTTGCAAGGTTTTTACCATAACATTTTTGACAAGCTCCATGCTTCGTATTACATGTAAACACAGAACGGATAATTACTTCTTCAACCCCAGCGTCCACTGTTTTCTTCGCTTGGTCTTCTGTAATAACCGTATTCTTCTCAACAATTACATCTTTTGTTTCTGGATGGCTAACTGTTTCAAATACGGTACGACCTATTAGTCGGTCATTTAGCGGTTCTATTACCTCTGTACCATCGGTCAGTGCTGAAACTTTTAAGCCTCGGTCTGTTCCACAATCTGCCTCGCGGATAATAACATCCTGCGCTACATCTACAAGACGTCTTGTTAGATAACCTGAGTCAGCGGTTTTCAATGCTGTATCAGCCAAACCTTTTCGAGCGCCGTGTGTGGAAATAAAGTATTCTAATACAGTAAGCCCCTCACGGAAACTTGATTTGATTGGCAGTTCAATAATTTTACCCGCTGGGTTGGCCATCAAACCACGCATTCCAGCTAACTGCGTAAAGTTAGAGGCGTTACCCCTTGCTCCAGAATCACTCATCATAAAGATTGGGTTTCTATGACTCAATGATTTCATTAGTTTATCTTGAATTACGTCCTTCGATTGAGACCAAATTGCAATAACGCGATCATAACGCTCTTCGTCTGTGATTAAGCCTCTTCTGAATTGTTTCGATACGTTATCTACTTTTATTTGAGCCTCTTCAAGTATGGCCTCTTTTTCAGCTAATACAACAATGTCAGAAACACCAACAGTCATACCTGCTTTTGTTGAATAACTAAATCCAAGATCCTTCATGCGGTCAAGCATTTTTGAAGTTTCACTAATCTTAAAGCGTTTAAAGACCTCAGCGATTACATCACCTAGGATACCTTTTTTAAACGGGTTGATAATATCGCGACTTTTAATCTCTTCTCTAATGTCTGTTCCCTTTTCAACAAAATACTTAATTGGAGTTTCAATTTCCAAATTGCTTTTCGTCGGCTCATTAATATACGGGAACGATTCAGGCAGAATTTCATTGAATATAAGCTTACCAACTGTTGTTAGCAATAGTTTATTATGTTGCTCTTCTGTAAACGTATTGTTTTTTAAGCTTGATGCTTGCACTGCAACTCTAGTGTGTAAGTGCACATAACCATTTTGGTAAGCTAGTAGTGCTTCCTCTACATCTTTAAACACACTACCTTCTCCAATTGCACCCTCTCGCTCCATAGTCAAGTAATAGTTTCCTAATACCATATCTTGTGAAGGTGTTACAACTGGTTTACCATCTTTAGGGTTTAAGATATTTTGAGCAGCAAGCATTAGGATTCTTGCTTCTGCTTGAGCTTCTTCAGATAAAGGAACGTGAACCGCCATTTGATCACCATCAAAGTCAGCGTTATATGCTGTACATACTAATGGGTGGAGGCGAATTGCCCGACCTTCAACCAGGATTGGTTCAAACGCCTGGATACCCAAACGGTGCAATGTTGGTGCACGGTTTAGTAGTACCGGGTGCTCCTTGATAACTTCTTCTAAAACATCCCATACTTCTGGATGCACGCGCTCTATTTTACGCTTTGCAGATTTAATATTATGAGCGTAGCCTTTTTCAACTAGCTCCTTCATAATAAATGGTTTGAACAGCTCTAGTGCCATTTCTTTTGGCAAGCCACATTGGTACATTTTCAGGAATGGACCAACTACGATTACAGAACGTCCAGAATAGTCTACACGTTTACCTAATAGGTTTTGACGAAAACGTCCTTGCTTCCCTTTTAGCATATGTGATAGTGATTTCAGAGGTCTATTACCAGGGCCTGTTACCGGACGACCACGTCGACCGTTATCAATTAATGCATCTACGGCTTCTTGCAGCATACGCTTTTCGTTTTGAACAATAATACTTGGTGCACCAAGATCTAATAAACGTTTTAGTCGATTATTACGATTGATAACACGACGATATAAATCATTTAAATCAGAAGTAGCAAAACGACCTCCGTCAAGTTGTACCATTGGTCTTATTTCTGGTGGTATAACAGGAAGTACATCTAAAATCATCCAAGATGTATCGTTTCCAGAATGACGAAATGCTTCTAAGACATCCAAGCGTTTAATAGCACGAGTTCTACGTTGACCTTGTGCTGTCTTAAGTTCTTCTCTTAATGCCTCAACCTCTTTTTCAAGATCGATATCTTGCAAGAGCTTGCGAATTGCTTCTGCGCCCATTTGTGCTTTAAAAGTCTTACCATACTTATCGTAATAGGCACGGTACTCCTTTTCAGATAACAGTTGTTTCTTCTCAAGAGGAGTATCACCTGTTTCTGTTACAATATAAGCTGCAAAGTAGATTACTTCTTCTAACGCACGTGGTGACATATCTAACACAAGACCCATACGACTTGGAATTCCTTTGAAATACCAAATGTGCGATACAGGAGCTGCTAATTCAAGATGCCCCATTCTTTCACGTCGAACTTTAGCTTTTGTAACTTCAACACCACAACGGTCACAAACGACACCTTTATATCGTACACGTTTATATTTCCCACAATGACATTCCCAGTCTTTTTGCGGACCAAAGATCCGTTCACAGAACAAACCATCTTTCTCTGGCTTTAATGTACGGTAGTTGATCGTTTCTGGTTTTTTTACCTCGCCGTATGACCAAGAGCGGATTTTTTCTGATGATGCTAAACCGATTTTCATATACTCAAAGTTATTTACATCTAGCAAGGGGCCTACCTCCCTTTTAGTGTCCAAATTTACCAATAGCTTTTCAGAATAACCTGATACCGCCTGTTGGCGAAAAAATATTGTACAATACGCTAACCTTTTTAAAAAGTTAGTTTTAAAGTTGTGCTATATTTATTTGAAGGGTATTGACTCTACCCGGCATTACCGGTTGAGAGCCAACCCTACTCCAATTATTCTAATGTTCCTCTACTTCTAGATTAAGCTTGCTTGCTTGTTGCGTTTCTTCTTCTTCAAGGTCACGCAATTCAATTTCTGACTCATCACTTGATAACATTTTCACGTCTAAACCTAAGCTTTGCAGTTCTTTTATAAGAACTTTAAATGACTCTGGAACGCCTGGATCTGGAAGGTTATCACCTTTAACGATTGCTTCATAAGTCTTCACACGTCCAACAATATCATCTGATTTAACAGTTAATATTTCCTGAAGTGTATATGCTGCACCGTATGCTTCAAGTGCCCAAACTTCCATCTCACCAAACCGCTGTCCACCAAATTGCGCTTTACCACCAAGTGGTTGTTGCGTAACAAGTGAATATGGTCCTGTTGAACGAGCATGTAATTTATCATCAACCATGTGTGCCAGTTTAATCATGTACATAACACCTACTGAAATGCGGTTATCAAATGGCTCTCCTGATCTTCCATCATAAAGAACTGTTTTGGCATCCCTTGGCATTCCGGCTTCTTCCAACGTATCCCATACGTCTTGTTCGGTTGCACCATCAAATACTGGTGATGCTACATGAATACCTAACTGACGCGCTGCCATACCTAAGTGCATTTCAAAAACCTGTCCAATGTTCATTCGCGATGGAACACCTAATGGATTCAACATAATATCGATTGGCGTACCATCAGGCAAGAATGGCATATCTTCTTCTGGTAAAATTTTAGAAATTACACCTTTGTTACCATGTCGGCCAGCCATCTTATCTCCTTCAGAAATCTTACGCTTCTGAACAATGTAAGCACGAACTAGCTGATTAACTCCTGGTGGTAGTTCATCACCGTCTTCTCGGTTGAAAATTTTAACATCAAGTACGATGCCCCCAGCTCCGTGTGGTACACGTAGGGATGTATCACGTACTTCACGTGCTTTTTCACCGAAAATGGCGTGTAGCAAACGTTCTTCAGCAGATAACTCGGTAACCCCTTTTGGTGTTACTTTACCTACTAAAATATCACCGTCACCAACTTCAGCACCTACACGAATAATGCCGTGTTCATTTAGGTCTTTTAGTGCTTCTTCTCCGACATTTGGTATATCTCGTGTGATTTCTTCTGGTCCAAGCTTTGTATCACGTGCTTCTGATTCATATTCTTCAATGTGAATAGATGTGTATACGTCATCTTTAACCAGTCTCTCACTCATGATTACCGCATCTTCATAGTTATAACCTTCCCATGTCATAAAGCCAACTACAACATTACGACCTAGCGCAAGTTCGCCACTTTCCATGGAAGGTCCATCAGCCAAAATTTCTCCTTTGGTAACACGGTCTCCTTCGCTGACAATCGGGCGTTGGTTATAACAAGTACCTTGGTTAGAGCGAATAAATTTTTGTAAGCGATAGCGATCTACGTCACCTTGAACTTCTTTTCCGTCTATTTCAGAAATGCGACGAACGTGTACTTCTTTCGCTTCTACTCGTTCCACAACACCTTCGTGCCTGCAAATTACCGCAGCACCTGAGTCTTTTCCAGAAACATATTCCATTCCTGTACCTACAGTAGGTGCTTCTGGTTGCATCAATGGTACTGCTTGACGTTGCATGTTCGCACCCATTAGTGCACGGTTAGAGTCATCATTCTCCAAGAAAGGAATACATGCTGTCGCTGCAGAAACAACTTGTTTTGGTGATACGTCCATATAATCAATATTTTCACGAGGTACAACTTTGTTCTCACCTCTAAAACGGGCGATAACCTCTGCGTCCTCAAAACTACCATCTTCATTTAAATGCGCATTCGCCTGCGCCACTACATAATTATCTTCCTCATCGGCTGTAAGATAATCAAATTCTGCTGTAACTTTACCGGTGTCTGGGTCAACCCTACGATATGGTGTTTCGATAAAGCCAAACTTGTTAACTTTCGCATAGCTTGATAAAGAGTTTATCAGACCAATGTTCGGTCCTTCTGGTGTCTCAATCGGACACATACGACCGTAGTGAGAGTAATGAACGTCTCGAACTTCAAATCCTGCACGTTCACGGGTTAATCCCCCGGGTCCCAATGCTGATAGACGGCGTTTGTGCGTCAGCTCACCTAATGGGTTTGTTTGGTCCATAAACTGTGAAAGCTGTGAACTGCCAAAGAACTCTTTAATAGAGGCAATTACAGGACGAATATTAATTAATTGTTGTGGTGTAATACTAGAAGTGTCTTGAATTGACATTCTTTCACGCACCACACGCTCCATACGAGATAAACCAATACGGAACTGGTTTTGCAATAATTCCCCAACTGAACGGAGTCTACGGTTGCCTAGATGGTCAATATCATCCGTTCCTCCTACCTTATGGAGTAAGTTAAAGAAGTAATTAATTGACGATAAAATATCAGCAGGCATAATATTCTTTACACCTGAATCTATTCCAGCATTACCAATAACGTTAAGCTCCCTTTCACCATTAGGATCGGTTGGGTCTATTATCTTAACGGATTGAAGACGGATCGGATCTTCTAGAACCCCTTCATTTGGCTCTAAAATTCTCTCTCCAACTTTCTCTTCATCATTTTCTAAATACGGTATAATTTTATTAAGTAATTTACGTTCTAACTTATCGCCTTTTTGTGCTAATACTTCTCCGGTTTCCGGATCCACAATTGGCTCTGCTAACACTTGATTGAACAAACGGTTTTTTATGTGTAGCTTTTTATTCATCTTATAGCGGCCAACATGAGCAAGGTCATAGCGTTTTGGATCAAAGAACCGTGAAACTAATAGACTTTTTGCATTATCAACTGTTGGTGGCTCACCAGGACGCAAGCGTTCATAGATTTCTAGTAACGCTTTATCCGTTGTTTCAGTATTATCTTTTTCCAATGTATTACGTAAATAATCGTTTTCACCTATGAGATCAATGATTTCTTGATCTGTTCCAAAACCAAGTGCACGTAACAGCACTGTAATAGGCAATTTACGTGTACGATCAATACGGACATAAGCAACGTCTTTTGCATCTGTTTCAAATTCCAACCAAGCTCCTCGATTCGGAATTACAGTTGCAGTTACGCCTCTTTTACCGTTTTTATCAATTTTTTCATTAAAATAAACACTAGGTGAACGGACAAGCTGTGAAACGATTACTCGTTCAGCCCCATTTATTACAAATGTACCTGTGTCAGTCATTAATGGGAAATCTCCCATAAATACCTCTTGCTCTTTTACTTCACCGGTTTCATTGTTAATCAAACGAACCTTCACTCGAAGCGGAGCATTGTAAGTGACATCTCTATCTTTTGATTCATCTACAGGATACTTAGGTTCTCCTAAACTATAATCGACAAATTCTAATGATAGGTTGCCTGTAAAGTCCTCAATTGGTGAAATGTCTTTAAACATTTCTTTCAAACCTTCTTCTAAAAACCATTCATACGAAGCGGTTTGAATTTCGATTAGATTTGGTAACTCTAATACTTCGCTGATACGCGCATAGCTTCTACGCTGGCGGTGCCGTCCATACTGAACTAGTTGACCTGTCAACTGCTTCACCTCTCAAATCATGCATTTTTCATAATCTAGAAAAATGGCTATTATATTTTAGAAAACATTGCTGAGATTTTAATCAGCATTTTTTCTTACATACTTAGTTAGAAAATGTTCAGTCATAAAACGCACTGAACAAACTTGTATTACTGATGTAATTACAAGTGTTACAAAAAATATCTTTGAATTAAAGAGACACGTTTCTTTCATCGGCAAAAAACAGACTAGCTAAAACCGGTGTGATGATATAAAATGAAATAGAAAAAAGGTTTTTCATTAAAAACCTTATCGTGTATTTTCTCGATTTTAACAGTGTTTCCGATCATCGATGAATTATACGTTACATATTTCATAAAACTTCCTCTTGACAAGGGAAGTCCCATGTTAGCATTTTACAATATTATCACAAGTATAAAACAAGGTCAAACATTTGTAGCCCTCAAAATAAAGTAGCCTTTGTCCCGATTGACTACTTCTGCATTCCCAAATACTTCAACTAATTTTTCTTTTGCAGATGGGGCGCCTTGCTTCTTCTGGATTACTACCCACAGTTCTCCTTGAGGTAGTAATGCCTTTTTACTTTCTTCAAACATTGAATGGACAATTTTTTTGCCAGCTCTAATGGGTGGATTCGTGATAATTGCCGCAAATAATTGATTCGATAAATTCGAGAATCTATCACTTTGAATAAATTCTGCATTATCAACTTTGTTATGCGCTGCGTTTTTTTCAGCAAATGCTATTGCACGTTCATTGATATCCGCAAATATTATTTTCCTATCTTTAAAACTATCTGCTAACGCAATTCCAATCGGACCATAACCACAACCCAGATCTAAAAAATCGCCAGTAATAGTTGGTTCTCTAAATTGTTCAATTAATAATCGGGAACCAAAATCTACCTCGTCTTTAGAAAACACACCATAATCACTGGTAAATGTATATAATTTATCTCTCAATTGATAACTCCATGTCTTGGGTGAACTTTTAGATTGGGGTTTTTGTGAAAAGTAATGCTCAGACATTTGGGCACCTACTTTATAAAGTATTAAATAGAGAAGTTATGTGATATATAGAAAGCCCGCCGGTCGGGCGAGCTCCTTTTTTATAATAAAATTACTTAACTGTTACAGATGCGCCTACTTCTTCAAGTTTACCTTTTAGTTCTTCAGCGTCTTCTTTAGAAATTCCTTCTTTAATTGCTTTTGGAGCGTTATCTACCATGTCTTTTGCGTCTTTAAGACCAAGACCAGTGATTTCGCGTACCGCTTTAACAACTTTAATTTTAGAATCTCCAGGACCTTCAAGTACAACATCAAATTCTGTTTGCTCTTCAACAACTTCTCCAGCTCCTGCACCCGCTGCCGCTACTGGTGCCGCAGCTGTTACACCAAATTCTTCTTCGATCGCTTTAACTAGATCGTTTAAATCTAAAACTGACATTTCTTTAATTGCATCAATAATTTGTTCTTTAGTCATGATTTATTTCCTCCTAATTTCGTTTTAATTTTTATATTATCGAAAACGTAAAATTGATTAATTGTATTTTACGCACCTTGTTCTTCTTTTTGTTCTGCAATAGCTTTTGTTGCATATGCAAAGTTACGCACAGGCGCTTGTAGTACGCTAAGCAACATAGAAACCATACCTTCGTAATTCGGAAGACTCGCAAGTTCTTTGATTTGTTCTATACTTGCAATTTCTCCTTCGATTACGCCACCTTTAATGGTTAACTCTTCATGGTCTTTAGCAAAATTGTTCAAAATTTTAGCTGGTGCGATTACATCATCATTACTGAATGCAATTGCAGTTGGACCAATAAGAGTTTCGGATAACTCTCCTAATTCTACAGAGTCAGCCGCACGACGTGCCATTGAATTTTTATATACTTTAAATTCAACACCTGCTTCACGAAGTTGTTTACGTAATTCAGTAACTTCCGCTACATCAAGACCACGATAATCAACTAATAAAGTAGATTGGCTATCTTTTAATTTACTTGCAATTTCTTGGACAAGTTGTTGTTTTTGCTCAATAATATTGCTGTTTGACATTGTTCCACCTCCCGTTAACGTTCATCATTATACCGGACATTAATAAAGCCTCCATGTAGACATGGAGGCTTTTATAACAAATAGCAATCAATCATTAGAATGATCTTTTGTTTATAAACACCTCGGCAGGAAATTAAGCGAATTAACGCACCTACTGTCTACGGTACAACGTATTTAATTTCATAACGCAATTCAGTATAACGAATCCTTTTTAATAAGTCAAGGATGAATTAGCCACGAACATAACTTGAAACATCTACTTTAATTCCAGGCCCCATTGTTGACGTTACAGATGCATTACGCATGTACGTACCTTTAGAAGCTTGTGGTTTTACTTTTACTAAAGCATTTGTAATTGCTTCAAAGTTTTCGATTAGTTTTTCATTATCGAAAGAGATCTTTCCAATTGGAACATGGATGTTCGCTGATTTATCAACACGATATTCAACTTTACCAGCTTTGATATCGTTAACAGCTTTCTCTACTTCGAACGTTACTGTTCCTGTTTTCGGGTTAGGCATTAGTCCTTTTGGTCCTAGTACTCGACCTAGTTTACCAACTTCACCCATCATATCTGGAGTTGCAACGATTACGTCAAATTCAAACCAACCTTGGTTGATTTTATTGATTAAATCTTGATCTCCAACATAATCAGCTCCAGCAGCTTCCGCTTCTTTCACTTTTTCACCTTTAGCAAACACTAGTACACGTAAAGTTTTACCAGTACCATGAGGTAAAACAAATGCTCCGCGAATTTGTTGATCTGCTTTCTTAGGATCTACCCCTAAACGAAACGCAGCTTCTACAGTTTCATCAAAATTTGCTTTTGACGCTTCTTTCACTAAAGAAATTGCCTCTTTAACCTCATATGCTTTTGAACGGTCAACAAGCTTTGCAGCTTCTTGAACCCTTTTACTTTTTTTAACCATTTTATTTCCTCCTCTATTGTGGTTATAGCGGTAATACCTCCCACTTATAAAAGCACAAGACTTTTATAAAGCTTACGATGACTTAGATTAAGGTTTTCCTTAATTCCTCGTCTTACACATTAACCAACGATGCTTAATGTGCATAAAGTGCGAAAAGGTTGCGAGAAATGGAATCCCACTGTCGCAACCCGCACCGTATTTAAAAACCTTAACAGGTATTAGTCTTCGATCGTAATACCCATACTGCGCGCAGTTCCTTCAACCATGCGCATCGCTGCTTCTACATCAGCGGCATTAAGATCAGGCATTTTAGTTTCCGCAATCTCTTTTACTTTATCGCGTTTAACAGTTGCGACTTTATTACGGTTTGGTTCACCTGAAGCAGTTTCAATACCAGCTGCTTTTTTCAATAAGACAGCAGCAGGCGGAGTTTTTGTAATGAATGTAAATGAACGGTCTTCAAAAACCGTGATTTCTACCGGAATAATCATACCAGCTTGGTCTTGCGTACGTGCATTAAATTCTTTACAAAATCCCATAATATTAACACCTGCTTGACCCAATGCTGGTCCTACTGGTGGTGCAGGATTAGCCTTACCTGCTGGAATTTGTAACTTCACTAATTTGATAACTTTTTTAGCCACGAGACACACCTCCTTAAAGTCCGTGATGTGGTAATAGGGGTTTCCCCTCCCACTCATATTTACCATTGCTCCTCATTGAGAGCATGAATAACAAGAGAATTTTAGCACGAATTATAAAAATATGCAAGGTTTTGTCTAGTTGTTTTACTAAACAAAGATCAACTTACAGATTAGGATAATTTTTCAATCTGGGAAAAATCCAATTCTACAGGGGTTTCTCTACCAAACATATTTACATGAACTTTTACCTTTTGTTTATCAATATCGATGTGTTCAATCGTGCCCGCAAAGTCCGTAAATGGACCATCCGTCACACGCACATTCTCTTTCAAATCAAAGTCAATTTGTACAACTGGCTCTGAAACACCCATACGTTTCAATAACGTTTCCACCTCATCAGGCCATAGTGGTGTAGGTTTTGATCCGTGTCCACTAGATCCGACAAAACCTGTCACTCCTGGCGTGTTGCGAACTACATACCATGAGTCGTCAGTCATAATCATTTCAGTTAACACGTATCCAGGGAAAAACTTTTTCTTTGTAACTTTCTTTTTACCATTTTTGATTTCCGTCTCTTCGTCTTCTGGTACAATCACACGGAAGATTTTATCTTCCATTCCCATTGTTTCGACGCGCTTTTCTAAATTCATTCTTACTTTGTTTTCATAACCAGAATACGTATGAACAACATACCAGTTTTTCTCCATTTAAACAGGACAATTGGTTGTCCTTCCCTCCCTTATATGGCACTTTAAAGCCTTATATGTAATTGATCATTTAAAAACCGAAGTTACTTTTTATACAAAGATAAAACAATATTAAAAAACCCGTTAGTCCCGGGTTTTTGTAAAAGGAAATATTATTTTCATTATAGCATAATTATACTGTAATTATTCAAAAAAAGCATTTAAAAATTGTGAAATCCCCGTATCAACGATTCCAAAATATACAGCTACGAAAGCAACTGTTGCAATTACAGTGATTGTATAACTAGTTAACTCACGACCTTTTGGCCAGCTAACTTTTTTCATTTCTCTAGATACATTTTTTAAAAACTTGAATATATTCATGCTTGTACCCCCATACTCTATCCGAATAATACATTTATTTCGTTTCGCGGTGCAACGTATGTTTCCCACATGTCTTGCAGTATTTTCGTACTTCCATTCGTATAGAATGTGTGGATACATTTTTATTTGTCGTATAATTTCTACTAGAACAGATTGCACACGCTAGTGTTATTTTATTACTCATTATACCTCACCCCATCAAGGGTTTTTCTCACTATAATGTAGCATGGTTATGTTTTTGTGTCAACGTCATGTCAAAAGCTTACTTCATTGGATTCTATTAGTTGTTCCAATTTCCGCTTCACTCGTTGTAATGCGTTATCGATCGATTTAACATGTCGTTTCAGATCGACAGAAATTTCTTGATATGACTGACCATCGAGATATAAATGCAATACCTTTTTTTCTAACTCGCTCAATAATTCCGATAATTTTTGTTCCATGTCCCCATAGTTTTCTCTGTTTACCAGTAATTCTTGTGGATCAATCGCTTTTGAGCCCGCAATAACATCAAGTAACGTTCGATCTGATTCTTCATCATAAATAGGCTTGTCCAATGAAACGTAGGAATTTAATGGAATATGCTTTTGTCTGGTTGCTGTTTTGATTGCTGTAATAATTTGACGAGTAATACACAGTTCAGCAAAAGCTTTAAAAGAAGACAGCTTGTCCCCGTCATAATCCCGTATAGCTTTATACAGCCCAATCATACCCTCTTGTATAATATCTTCCTTATCCGCACCAATTAAAAAATAAGTGCGTGCCTTAGCGCGTACGAAGTTTCTATACTTATGAATTATAAAGTCTAGTGCATGACTATTTCCTTGATGGACAAAACGTAATATTTCATCATCATCAAGCATTTTTAAGTTATCATGATCTGTCTCTATCTGCTTGACACTCACCAAGAATGACCCCCCGACTACTCTGTAGTCCATTTAGAAATATTATACAGTAAGCTTTTCATAAGAGTCAATACACCGATTCTGTAAAAAGTAGGAACTTTCTTAACTTTATAGGAACAAAAGCTCGAAGCGCCCGTTTAGCGACGTATGGGCTGGACTTATCCGCATGAGATAAAGGAAACACGAAGAGCGGTAGCGAATCGATGTTGACTTATCGTAAGGAGGATCAGGAAGCCCACTAGTCGCTGGGCGCTGGAGCTGGACGCGGCTTAAGCAGTAAATAAATTATCCACAGGCTCCTAATTTTATAATTTCCCACTAGCGTTGCATAAAATTTTTCAACAGAAGTCAAACAAATTATTTTATGCCAAAATTATGAATAA